>NZ_JAMYSJ010000006.1:0-279237 GCF_040321855.1 Mesorhizobium sp. M0227
GCCATCAGGCAGACGATCAAAGCTGCCGGCGCCAGGCTTTGGTATCTGCCGCCCTACTCGCCGGACCTCAATCCGATCGAGCAGGCCTTCGCCAAGATCAAACACTGGATGCGACAAGCTCAGAAACGCACCGTCGAGGACACGTGGCGCCACATCGGCCACCTCGTCGAAACCATCGAGGCAGCCGAATGCAAGAACTACTTCGAAAACGCAGGCTACGCTTCCGTCAAAATATGAAACGCTCTAGCGCGGCGAGCTGACCCCCCAACGAAGAAGGCCGGCGAAACGCCGGCCTTCTTTTTACGGGATCCAAGGTCTGGACTATCGGCTCAGCCGACGATCTCGGTGTCCGAGAACCAGTACTTGATCTCTTCTGCCGCGGTCTCCGGTGCGTCGGAGCCGTGCACGGAGTTTTCGCCGATCGACAGCGCATGAACCTTGCGGATGGTGCCTTCGGCGGCGTTAGCCGGGTTCGTGGCGCCCATCACTTCGCGGTTCCTGGCAATGGCGTTCTCGCCTTCCAGCACCTGGACGACCGTCGGTGCCGACGACATGAATTCCACCAATTCGCCGAAGAAAGGGCGGTCCTTGTGGACGGCATAGAAGCCTTCCGCTTCGCGGCGGCTCATCCAGACCCGGCGCGAGGCGATGACGCGCAGGCCTGCCTCTTCCAGCATCCTGGTGATGGCGCCGGTGAGATTGCGCCGGGTTGCGTCCGGCTTGATCATGGAAAATGTGCGTTCGAGCGCCATGGGTCGTCCTTGTCTGAGAATGGAATTGAGAGTGGCGGGCTCTATACAAGCCGCCCGGCCCATTGCCAAGGGGTGAGGAACGGTCCGCGCGGCGGACGGAAAGCCAACTGCTTGGCTTTCCGAGTGACGAACGGTGAAAGCCCGGTCCGCCTTCGGGCGGATTGAAAGGTCCAGTGGACCTTTCAAAGGGTTTGAACGCCCGAAGGGCAGGGAGCGAGAGCGAAGGGCCGGACGGCTGCGCGTTTCTGCGGCAAGCCGGCCCCGTTCAGACGGCTGCACAGCAACGCTTTGCTTGCTATAGTCGCGTGTCGGCGCCGCGCTGAGGTCGGGCCGTATGGAGACACCATGACCATGACAGACGATCGTCAGGAACGCATTCGCAACCGCGCACACCAGATTTGGGTGCAGGAGGGCCAGCCGGCTGGCCATCATGAGCGCCATTGGCATCAGGCGGCCACCGATGTCGACCAGGAGGACGCCGCAGGCAAGTCGGCAGCCAAAAAGCCAACCAGGAAGGCAGCTGGCGCAGGCAAGGCAAAGGCCGCCCCCAAGGAGGCAAAGGCTGCCACGAAGGCCGGCAAGCCAAAGAAGGCGGCCAAGTAAGTTACTGCTTTACGGCGTCAAGCCGCGGCGGCGACCTTTCGTCCCAGCCCGCCATGCAGGTCGAGGCAGCGAACGAACCACTGCGCCACCACGTCGCCATCGTCGAGCAGTTGGTAGGGAGAGGCTATGCGCGCCCATTGCAAGGCGCCGAAGACGATATAGTCGCTAAACAGCGGCGACGCGCCGCCGATGAATGGCTGATAGCCGAGCATTGAACGCAGCGGCTCCAGCGCGGCGCGGAATGTCGCCAGCCCGGCGTCGCGCGCGGTGACGACGTCCTCCAGCGTCTTGCCAAAGCGTTGCTCGCGGCTCCGGCGGAAATAAGCGGCGTTCTCCTCGTCCTGCATGGTGTGGAGGTCGATGATCGCGGCGGTGGTCACGTAGGGATGGATGGTCAGTTGCGACCAGCGCTCGACGAAACGAGCCATCGCCTTGCCGCCTTCACCGCCAAACAGCGTCGGCCGGTCCGGATAGGCTTCATCGAGATAGAGGGCGATGGCGAAGGAATCCGCGAGGACCGTCTCGCCGTCGCGGATCACCGGGACGGTTTTCGAAACGCCGCCCTCGACAGCGGGCACCTCGAGAAAGCGCGTCGGCACGGTCGATATGTCGAGCCCCTTGTGGGCGACCGCCATCGCCACCTTCCAGCAATGCGGGCTGAACGGACGTGTGCTGTCGCGTCCGACGAGATCATAGAGCAGAATGGTCATTGGCGGCAGGCCCTTCAAGCGTTAGGTAGGCCCCGCATCGACGCGAGCCGAGGGGAAGCCATGAGACAGCATTTCATGATGTTTGCGGCCTATAATCAATGGGCCAATGGCCGCATCTATGAGGCCGCCGCCGAGCTCGATGATGAGGAATTCAACCGCGATGTCGGTGCCTTCTTCGGCTCGATGATGGGCACGCTCAACCACCTTTTGACGGCCGACCGCATCTGGATGAAGCGCTTCACCGGCGAGGGCGACGCGCCGACGACACTGGATGCCATCCTGCATCGGGGGTTGACCGGCCTGCGGGCGGCGCGTGAAGCCGAGGACAGGAGGATCATCGATTGGGTCGGCGGCCTCAATGACAAGGCGTTGACGGGCCGCTTCACCTACATGACCGTCTCGGATATGCGCACCGTCTCGCAAAGGCTGGCGCCGGCGCTGGACCACGTCTTCAACCACCAGACCCATCATCGCGGCCAGGCGCATACGATCCTGACCATCCTGGGACGGCCAAGCCTGGGGTTGGACCTGATGCTTTTCCAGCGGACCGAGGAGGGCAGGGCTTTCGCCTGATCCGGTGGCGTTTTGCGTAGTCGGTCCGGGGTTGAAGAGCTTGCGCCACTATCGCTGCATTTTGTGCTGCAGCATCGTCTTTACCTCGGGCCACTCGGAATCGATGATGCTGAACCGGACGGAATTGCGCTTCCGACCGTCCGGCATGATCCGCTCGTTGCGAACGATCCCTTCCTGCTTGGCGCCAATTCGCAGGATGGCTGCCCTTGACGCGTCGTTCAGTTCGTCTGTGGTGAATTGCACACGGACACATCCCATGAACTCGAATGCATGGGCCAGGAGAAGATACTTCGCCTCGGTATTGACCCCGGACCGCTGAACCGAACTGCTGAGCCAGCTATGCCCGATCTCCAGCTTTCTATTCGTGCGATCGATCTTCCAAAACCGCGTACTTCCGCAGATCACTCCCGTGCTGCGCATGACGATTGCATAAGGCATGACAGTGCCGGCCCGTCGTCCAGCCAGGGCATTGGCAATATATCCATCGATCGTGTCTGGCCCGGGGACCACGGTGGCCCTCAGGTTCCACAACGCACCATCCGCTGCCGCGCTCAGAAGCCCCGACGAATGTGCCTGCTGAAGTGGCGTGAGCTCAACAATCTTTCCGACCAAGGCGGGCTGTACGGATTGCACGTCCATTTCAGGCAGCCGTCGAAGCTTCGCCCCTGATTTCGCTGTCCAGCTGGCACTGCGTCAGAGCCGCTTCCGCCATCACCCACTGCTTGAACAACTGGACCTTGCGTGCGGCAAGGCCTTTCTGCGGAGAGACAAAATACCAGCCAGCCGTGTTGGGATGGTGGACGGCGAAGGGAGCCACCAGCCTTTCGGCGCGGATGTCGCTGGCCATATAGGCACGGTTGGCCACCGCAAATCCCATCCCGGAATTGGCTGCCTCGTAGGACATCATGCACGAGTCGAAATAGATGCTCTTGGTCTCGCTGAGCACGAAGCTGGCGCCGGCGAAACCAAGCCAGGATTGCCAATTCTGGGTGCAGGTGTCGGAATGCAGCAGGGTGAAGTGCTTGAGGTCGTCCGGTGTCACCTTCGACAGCCGCTTATCGCCGAGGACTTCGTGGAACAGCTTGCGGCTGCACACCGGTGTCAGGTCTTCGCGAAACAGCAGATCGGATTGCAGCCCGTGAAAGTGACCGTCGCCATAACGGATTTCGAGATCGAATTCCGAGGCCGTGAACTCATGCGTCGCGTAGGAGGTCGAGACCCGCATCACGATATCGGGATATTGCTGCTGGAACAGCGGCAGGCGTGGAAATAGCCAGCGTGCGGCAAAGGTCGGCAGCACCGATATTTTTAGCACATGCTCCTGCGATTGCCCGGTCGCTTCCATGCTGGCGGCGACGATTCGCTCCAGCGCCTCGCGAACGCGCGAGACATAGGTCTCACCCTCCGGCGTCAACGAGACCGCATTGCCGCCGCGCTGGAAAATCTTGAAACGAAGCTGATCCTCCAGGCTTTTCACCCGCTGGCTGACCGCTGAAGCGGTAATGAACTGTTCTTCGCCGGCACGCGTGAAATTACCGTGCCTTGCAGCACTTTCCACGATTTTAAGCGAATTGAGGTTGACCTGACTGAGCAGACGCACGGTTTCGACCTTAAGCTTGGCTTACACTAGCACCAGCATTCCTAATTTTACAGGGGTGGGTGAATTAATCGACTGTTTACCAAGTGTTGCCCCCATCCTGGAGAAGTACAATGAACGCCCATACCATTCCCGAACTGCGTTATGCGATGAGCCGCGAAGCCATTATAGGCCATGAAACCGCCTGGAAAGTGTCGAGTTTCGGTGTCGCGCAATATCTGCACGGCTATGACCCGGCACTGCTTGCCGCGATCGAGGAGGCTGCCCTGAAGCTCAAGGCCAGCCATGCCGTGCACAAGCACCTCGATCTGACCTTCATCACCGGGGCCGACCGTTTCATCCCCGAGATCAAGGAATTGCTGCATGACAAGCTGCGCCTGGAGCGGCTGTCCGACATGATGGGCACCAAGCTGGAGCCCTATCCGCTGTCGATCGTCGGCTCGACGGTCACCTTCATGAATCCCAAGGACGGCGCCGTGGAGTGGCATTGCGATGGCGTTCCGGTCACCGAGCTCATTCCATTGTCGATCAGCAATCCGCTGGTCGGCGGCCACCTCGAAATCTACTGCGACGACTCCGAAACCGGCCGCGCCATTCTCGAAGCCGGCCGCGAGATCCCGCGCAACAGTGTCATGCGCATCGATCACAAGATGAACTACGCGACGCTCGGGCAATTCCTGGGCGTCCTGCATCGCACCGCTCCGATCCGGTTCGGCGAGCGCGTCACGCTGGTGCTCAACCAGCGCTCGGTGGCCAAGCCCTATGTCGACGACAACAGAATGTTCTATCTCGCCGCCGACAATGACCACGACCGTGAGTGGGTCAGCGAACTGGCCGAAGATGTCTGGACCAACCAGTTGCCGGCCTATCGTCGGTTCGAGGCAGAGCATCCCGTGCCCGCGGCCGTCGATGCACCGGTTCCGGGCGGCGCCAGGGAATCATGGTAATGAACCAAGATCCCGAAAAGTCGGAACCGGTTTTCGGACAGGATCATGGTCGAACAGCAAAATAGAATCCCATGCCGATTGTTTCGGCAGGGATCCGGCTCGATATCCGCGTTGGTCTTCGCTGCCGGTGCGGTGGCGTTGTGGTCCACCAATGCGCTGGTCGGCAAATCCCTGCTGGCCAGCCACCCGGCGTCGCAGGTCCAGTTCCTGCAATTTGCAGGCGCTGCACTCGTCTTCGCCGCCATCCGATTGATGAGCCGGGAAAGAGTAGCACCGGTCACGGCCGGGGCGGCGCTCATCTCTGTCGCAGTCGGATTCATCGGTCTGGTCGGCACCATGGTGCTGCAATACATCGCCTTCGCTTCGATGCCGGTCATCGAGGCCAATCTGATGGCCTACACCTGGCCGTTGATGGTCGCGGTGGCAGTCATCGCCTTGGAAAATCCGCGGCATCCGGCCCTGTTGGGTCTCGCCACGGTGGTAGGCTTCATCGGCGTCGCACTGGTGATTTCGGGAGGGCGCAGCCAATCCTGGTTCCAGGGCGATCTGGTCGGCTATCTCGCCGCATTCGGGTCGGCGCTGTGCATGGCCTTCTACTCGATCATGGTGGGACGGGTCGCCACCCCAGCGGATCGCCTGTTGCTGCCATCGTCTTTGATTGGCGTCGCTTTGACGTTTCTATGGTGCGCTCGCGACGGTTTCACCTGGCCCGTCGGCGCGGACCTGGCTCTCGGCCTTTATCTCGGCGCCGGTCCGATGGGCTTGGGCTACTATTTCTGGTCGCGCGCCTTGAAGCTTGAAGGCAGCGGCAGGGTCGCGGTGGTCGCCTATCTCACGCCGATCGCCTCGACCCTGCTTTTGACCTTGTCCGGCGAGCGGCTGACGGTGACGGCCATTGTCGGAGCTATCCTCGTCATCGGCAGTTGTGTCGCGGTCGGTGTGGAACGTTCGGAGGCCGAAAACCATGTTTGACGAGAATGAGCGTCTGGCTATTCAGGAAGCGAATTGGCTGATCGATGAATTCGGCGCCGAGGCACCGCTTTACGCCGCGATGAGGGCCGAAAAGGCGATAGAACAAAAGGATTTCGCGCGTTGCGCCCGCTGGAAGCGTATTCTGGAGATATTGGACGAAAGTCCTGCCTCTAAGTCTGCTGGTTCCAAGTATTAGATTTTCTAATTTGCACAGCGTCGATTTTGCATGAATGCTATTTTTGCTGATTCTTGATTCTTTTATGAGGCTTGGCGGTCCGTTGGGGGACGCGGTTAAAGAGATACATCGACACAAGTCTTCGCTGGGGTGGATGATTTTGTCGCAAATAAGGTGAAAGAATTGTCAAATATCGATGATAAGACCGTTATCGAGCTGACGGCCGATATTGTCTCGGCCTATGTAGGCAACAATCCGCTTCCGGCTGCCGGCCTGCCCGAGCTGATTGCCAGCGTCAGCGCCTCGGTTCGCAAGCTGGCCGGTGCGGCTGTCGCGGAAGTCCCAAACCTGGTTCCGGCCGTCAATCCGAAGAAGTCGGTGTTTCCCGACTACATCATCTGCCTTGAGGACGGAAAGAAGTTCAAGTCGCTCAAGCGGCATCTGCGGACCGACTACGGCCTGAGCCCGGACGACTATCGGGCCAAATGGGGCTTGCCACCGGACTATCCGATGGTTGCACCAAACTACTCGGCGACGCGATCGGCGCTGGCAAAGTCGACGGGACTTGGCCGCAAGCCGGCAGCAGCGCCGGCCGCTGTCGCCAAGGCAACGAAGCGCAAGGCGACTGCCTGAGAGCAGGCAAGCCACTGTTCGGCTGCTTTGACGGCGCCCTAGCGGGCGTCGTTTCGAGGCCTTGTGCGGCCAACTGGCCCGCAAGGCCTTGCGAAGCGTTGATGTCCGGTGCAAAAGCGCGGCCATGCTGATCATCAACGACCTATCGCTCCGCATGGCCGGACGCTTGCTTCTCGACCATGCCTCGCTGACCTTGCCGGCCGGCACCAAGGCCGGCCTTGTCGGCCGCAACGGCACCGGCAAGACGACACTGTTCAAGGCCATCACCGGCGATTTCCCGTCCGAGACAGGATCGATCAGCCTGCCGAAGAGCACCCGCATCGGCCAGGTGGCGCAGGAAGCGCCGGGCACCGAGGATGCGCTGATCGAGATCGTGCTCAAGGCCGATCTCGAACGCACGGCGCTGCTCGAAGAAGAAAAGACGGCGACCGATCCGCACCGCATCGCCGACATCCATATGCGGCTGGCCGATATCGACGCGCACTCAGCCGAATCCCGCGCCGCCACCATTCTCGCCGGCCTCGGCTTCGACGACGCTGCCCAGAGGCGTCCGGCATCGTCCTTCTCCGGCGGCTGGCGCATGCGCGTGGCGCTCGCTGCGGTGCTGTTTGCCGAGCCCGACCTTCTGCTGCTCGACGAGCCGACCAACTATCTCGATCTCGAAGGCACGCTGTGGCTGGAAAACTATGTGTCGAAATACCCGCACACAGTGCTCTTGATCTCGCATGACCGCGACCTGCTCAACCGCGCCGTCAACTCGATCGTCCATCTCGACCAGAAAAAGCTGACCTTCTGGCGCGGCGGCTACGACCAGTTCGAGCGTCAATATACAGAGCAGAAGGAATTGCAGGAGAAGGGCCGGGTCAAGCAGGAGGCCGCCCGCAAGCACATGGAATCCTTCGTCGAGCGGTTCCGCGCCAAGGCCTCCAAGGCGAGACAGGCGCAGTCGCGCATCAAGGCGCTGGAAAAGATGAAGCCGATCGCGGCCCTCGTGAACGATTCGGTGCGGCCGTTCTCCTTCCCCGAGCCGGTGAAGACGGTGGCCTCGCCGATCGTGGCGCTGAACAACGTCAATGTCGGCTACACCGAGGGTCAGCCGATCCTCAAGAAGATGACGCTGCGCATCGACGCCGACGACCGCATCGCGCTGCTCGGCGCCAACGGCAACGGCAAGTCGACCTTCGCCAAATTGCTGTCGGGCCGGCTGAAGCAGGAGAGCGGCACCATGACGGTGGCGCCCGGGTTGAAGGTGGCGATCTTTGCCCAGCATCAGCTCGACGATCTCCGGCCGGACGAAAACGCCTACGAGCATGTCCGCCGGCTGATGCCGGAGGCCCCGGAATCGAAGGTACGCGGCCGCGTCGCCCAGTTCGGCCTCACGACAGAGAAGATGAACACCGCCGCCAAGGATCTGTCGGGCGGCGAGAAGGCGCGGCTGCTGATGGGGCTGTCGGCCTTCGAGGGCCCAAACCTGTTCATCCTCGACGAACCGACAAACCATCTCGACATCGACAGCCGCGAATCGCTGATCCATGCGCTGAACGAATTTCCCGGCGCCGTCATCCTGATCTCGCATGATCGCCATCTGCTGGAGGCAACCGCCGACCGGCTGTGGCTGGTCAAGGACGGCGCGGTCAACCCGTATGACGGCGACTTGGAAGACTACAAGTCGCTGGTCACCGGCGTCTCCGGCGACCGCCGCGGCAAGCGCGAGGCCGACAAGGCGTCAAAAGCCGACCGCCGCCGCGATGCAGCGGCACGCCGCGCCGCCTTCGAGCCGCTCGCCAAGGAGATCCGCGCCACCGAAGCGCTGATGGACCGCATTCGCAAGCGAATCGACGGCATCGAGGACGAACTGTCCAATCCGGCGGTGTACGAAAAGGATCCCTCGACGGCGACCCGGCTGGCCAAGGAGCGCTCGCAACTGGCCCAGACACTGGCCGGCCACGAGGAAAAATGGCTGACCATGTCGGCCGAGTATGAGGAAGGCACGGCGGAGTGAGCAGCCGGCTATGCAAGCGAATTCATCGTGCCAGCCGCACGATGAATTGCCTGTGAACGCCGGGACGGTGTAGAGTAGCGGCGGATCCGGCAGATGGCTGAAAGGCCTGTGGCACAGATGCACTTGCTGCGGCTATTTTGCTCGACCGGACGACGCTGCCCGGCATCTATTGCCGCCTTTGGCGTTTAGAAGCGGACCGCGGATCACAAACTCTTCCGCGACCATGCACGAGTTCCTGCTTTTTTCAGGCGGCTTTCCGCTCGTCTTTCCATGTCTCGTGCCGCTTTCCCCATGCCGACATAGCGGTGACCGCATCGTTCAGACTCATGCCCAGGGTCGTGACCGAGTATTCCACGCGTGGCGGTACCTCGTCATAGGCGCGCCGGCTGACGAGTCCGTCGGCCTCCATCTGTCGCAATTGTTGCGCGAGCATCTTCTCACTGATTCCAGGCAACCGCCGGTGCAGTTCGGCGAAGCGGTGCGGCCGCAGGTGCAATTCCCACAATAGCGAGGTTTTCCACTTTCCGCCGATTGCCTGCATCGCGGCGGCAAAGCCGCAACTGTCTGGCTCCTTGCTCCTCATGTGACAACTCCTGACATGATTCCAATAGCTTACCTCAAGGTGCGTACTTCTCAACACAGCAAGAATATATATCTTTGGATCAGCGCGCCAAACACAAACCAATCCCTCGTCGAGAGGGCTATCGGAGAAGTCACCATGAAATCCAATGTCTGCGTGCTCGGCGCGGGCCGCATGGGCTCGTCCATCGTTCGAACGTTGCTCGACCGAAATTATCCAACATCCGTGTGGAATCGCACTGCAGCCAAGTGCCAGCCCCTGGCTGCTCTTGGCGCGAGGTTGGCCTCTTCAGTAGAGGACGGAATCCGGTCGGCCGATGTCTTGATCATAAACGTTCTGCATTATGCCGCCAGCGATGCGCTGCTCAAGCAGCGCAATGTCGCTTCGGCGCTGGCCGGCAAAGCCGTCATACAACTCACCTCCGGCTCAGCGCGTTTGGCGCGGGAGGAGGCGCGCTGGATCGAAGCGCATGGCGCCGGCTATCTGGACGGCGCGATCCTGGCGACTCCGGATTTTATTGGCAAACCGGACACCGCATTGCTGTATTCAGGATCCCACGCCGTCTACGAAGCGAACAAGACCCTGCTTTTTGCCCTTGGTGGCGGCACGAGTTATGTCGGCGAGGTGCCTGGCCAAGCCTCCGCGCTTGACACCGCGCTGCTCACCCAGATGTGGGGCGGGCTGTTCGGCGCGCTCCAGGGCATGGCTGTCGCCGAGGCCGAAGGTCTCGATCTGGATACGTTCAGGAGCCATCTGTCCGCATTCAAGCCGGTTGTCGATGCCGCTTTGTTCGATGTGGTTGACCGGACAAAGGCGCGCCTCTTTGCCGGCGACGACGCAACGCTCGCGTCATTGGGCGCCCACTACAGCGCCTTCCGGCATCTTCTCGAAGCATGCCAGGAGCGAGGTCTTGACGCGGCCATGCCGCGCGCAATGGACGGGATTTTTCAGCAGGCGCTCTCGCGCGGGCGCGCGGATGATGATTTTGCATCTCTCTCACCCCTGTTTGGAAATGGCTCGCCCCGTCCGGGCAGGGAGCCCGCGAATGCGTGATGGCAAGACAGAGCGAAGGGCGACCTGCTCGTGTCGCGGCGCGGAACTGGTTCTCGCCGGAGAGCCTCGGCGCGTCTATGCCTGCAGTTGCCTGGAATGCCAGAGATGCACCGGGGCAGCGTTCTCATACCGAGCCATCTATGCCGACTCCGCCATAGTCGCCCAGAAAGGCGAGACGAAATCCTGGCGACGAACCGGTTCGTCGGGGCAATGGCTGGAGCAGTACCACATGCGGATCGATCGTCTTCATGCGTGCAGAAGGCCTGACGGAAGCGCTGTCGGTATCTGTCGGCTGTCTGGAGGACCTGGAATTTCCGGCTCCGGCAATTCTCCATTGGCCCAACAGGAAGCACAAATGGCTCTGCCTGGAAGGCGTGCCCCTGGCGGAAGTCTCCTGAAGCAGACTGCCCCAGCATTGAGTGGCCGATCGGCTTCTTCCAAAGAGGAGAAGGCAGGGGGCTTGCTCGCCGAGGCAAAACCGTGCGCCGCATCTGGCCCTACACGCGGCGTTCTGAACCCGTTAGTCTTGCAGAATGAACCAGCACGCGCACCTCCGCATCGGCCATTCGGCCTGTCCGCATGATTGCCCCTCGACCTGTGCGCTCGAGGTCGAGCTGCTCGACGGCAAGCGCATCGGCCGCGTCCATGGCGCCAAGTCCAACAGCTACACGGCCGGCGTCGTCTGCGCCAAGGTCGCGCGTTATGCCGACCGCGTCCACCACCCCGACCGTTTGCTGAAGCCGCTGATCCGCGCCGGCGCCAAGGGCGACGGCGCCTGGAAGGAAGCAAGCTGGGAGGCCGCGCTCGACCTCGTCGCCGAAAAATTCATCGCGGCCGAGGAGAAATACGGCTCGGAGACGGTCTGGCCTTATTATTATGCCGGCACGATGGGGCTGGTGCAACGCGACGGCATCGACCGGCTGCGCCACGCCAAGAAATACTCCGGCTTTTTCGGTTCGATCTGCACCAATCTCGCCTGGACCGGCTGGATGATGGGCGCCGGCGCCTTGCGCGGGCCGGACCCGCGCGAGATGGCGAAATCCGATTGCGTGGTGATCTGGGGCACCAATGCGGTGGTGACGCAGGTCAACGTCATGACCCACGCCATCAAGGCGCGCAAGGAGCGCGGCGCGAACATCGTCGTCATCGACGTCTACGAGAACGCGACGATGAAGCAGGCCGATCTCGGCCTGGTGCTGAAGCCGGGCACCGATGGCGCGCTGGCTTGCGCGGTCATGCATGTCCTGTTCAGGGAAGGCATGGCCGATCGCGCCTATCTCGAAAAATATACTGACGACCCGAAAGGGCTTGAAGCCCATCTCGTGACGCGCACGCCGGAGTGGGCGGCAGGGATCACCGGCTTGACGGTCGCCGAGATCGAGGCCTTCGCCCGCCTCGTCGGCACGACGAAAAAGACCTATTTCCGCCTCGGCTACGGCTTCGCGCGCCAGCGCAATGGCGCCGTCAACATGCATGCAGCGTCCTGCATCGCGGCTGTCACCGGCAGCTGGCAATATGAGGGCGGCGGCGCCTTCCATTCCAATTCCGGCATCTTCAAGCTCAACCAGGATGTGCTGGAAGGCACGAAGATGCGCGATCCTTCGATCCGCCATCTCGACCATTCGCGCATCGGCCCGGTGCTGATGGGAGCCAGCGACGCGCTCTATGGCGGCCCGCCGGTGACGGCGATGCTGATCCAGAACACCAACCCGGTGAATGTTGCACCGGAGCAGCGGCTGGTGACGCAGGGTTTTATGCGCGACGACCTGTTCACTTGCGTGCATGAGCAGTTCATGACCGACACGGCCAAGCTTGCCGATGTCGTGCTGCCGGCGACGATGTTCCTCGAGCACGACGACGTCTACAAGGGCGGCGGCAACCAGCACATCACGCTTGGCCCCAAGCTGATCGAGCCGCCGGAAGGGCCGCGCACCAACCATTTCGTCATCGAGCAATTGGCTGATCGCCTCGGCGTCGCCGATCGCCCGGGCTTCGGCCTGACCGAGCAGCAGCATATCGACATCATCCTGGGCAAGCGCGGGCTGGGCAGCTTCGACAGCTTGAAGGAAGAAAAGTGGGTCGACCTGCAGCCGGATTTCGACACCGCGCATTTCATCAGGGGATTTGGCCATGCGGATGGAAAATTCCGCTTCCGTGCCGACTGGACCGGACAGGCCGCGCCCAACCGGCCGCCCAAAAGCATGGGCCTGTTCGGCCCGGTGGCGCGGCTGCCGGAATTCCCCGACCATGTCGACCTGATCGAGGTCGCCGACGAAACCCACCCGTTCCGGCTGACGACATCGCCAGCGCGCAATTTTCTCAACTCGACCTTTTCGGAAACGCCGGTGTCGAAGGCCAGGGAGGGCCGCCCGGAACTGCTTCTGCATCCCGACGATGCCGCAGCCCTTGGGTTGGCCGACGGCGATCGCGTCGAAGTCGGCAACACGCGCGGCGAAGTCGTGCTGCAGGCGAAGCTGTTCGACGGCATCAAGCGCGGCGTGGTGATCGCCGAAGGCATCTGGCCAAACAGCGCCCATGAGCGCGGCGAGGGCATCAACGTGCTGACCGGCGCCGATGCGCCGGCGCCCTATGGCGGTGCTGCCTTCCATGACAACAAGGTCTGGCTGCGCGCGGCGGGGTGAGGGCGGCATAGCCGGTCAGGGATTTCCTGGTCGTGCATCTGGCGATGCGGCAACAATAGCAAGTATTGGCCGCGCGCCGTGCATAGCTGCGACGTTAATATTGTTGAGATTTCAGCGGGGGCTATGTATCGCGGAAGTTAGGAGGGATTCGAAATAATTTCGCTTTAGGATGGATGCACGTGAAGTTCATTTTCAAGAAATATTAGAATATTTTTTATTTGGTTGTTGAATGAAATCGAAATTATTAGGTGGAAAACCGCAAAAAATATGAGGTAGAAAAACATATCGGCCCCATTTTCATTGGTTACTAAGAAATATACCCATCCAAAAAAGGCTAAAATTAAAATAGGGTGTGATATCAATGTCCCACTATTAGTAAATGAGCCACGTATAAAGTTACCATTTTTGCCTTCAATAAACTGTGCCTTAAATGTTGTTATGTTTCTGTATACTCCAGCTTCAATCCAGAATTTCTTGTTAACTTTGTCTAAAAGCACACTGCTTACCAGGTTGCCGTGTTTTTCATTCGAATCAGAAATTTTAAAGAATAGATCTCTTTCTAATGTCTCATATTTAAAATCCCCAACCATTCTAGGGAGGACTAAAATTCTTAGGAAATTGCTATATCTGGGAGATTTCATGAAGCGCCGCTTGCTCTCTTTTACCAAATAAGAGGTTTCGCATAAAATCCCAATTTAAAGCCACGATTTTGTACCAGAGCTTTGCAACACCCTTTAGCGGGCTTTGCGTCATCTCACCACCATCACCCAATATTCTGGCTCTTCCGGCCGTGGCTGGCGTTTTTCCCATTCGACCGTAAATCCGGCTCCAGCTAGGGCCGCCCCCGCCCCAAACCAGGATCTCTAAAACACGATGGCGCTTGTCGCCGCCAAGCTGACGAAGGAGATTGCCAGCATGATGCTGACGACTGCGCTGGGATAGGCAGACCGCAGATCAAACCGGCAGGATTTCAGCCGCCTTGTTTCGGTCTCGTCGGAGGCTGATGTCGTCGGCGATCTGCTCTGCCTCGATCGAGATTTCGCGCAGCAATCCGGTGACCGGATTGTGAAACCCAATCAGATAAAGACCGAGGTCCGAAGCCCTCGCATTGACGCCGCTACCGCCTGGCTGGACGCCGGGCTCCAGCAATCTGGCATAGCCCGGCCGGAAACCGGTGGCGAAGATGATCGCATCGAACGCGCCATGCTGGCCATCGACAAAACGGGTGCCTTGTTCGGTGATCTCGGCAATATCGGGTGTGACCTTGATCGCGCCTTCGCGGATCTTGCCGACCGTACCGATATCGATCGTCGGGATGCGCGACGAGAGCGCGATCTGCTGCAGCATTCCTTGCCGCGGCCGCTTCAGCCCATATTTCCCCAGCCTGCCCAACGCCAGATCGAGAATGATGGGGAACAAGGCATCGTTGATGCGTTGCGGCATCAGGCGAGCCGCCATGCCGATCATCTGGATGGGCACGCCGAGCAGCTCGCGCGGCACGATATGGACGCCGCCGCGCACCGAAATCGTCGGTCGCGCACCGCCTTCCACCAGATCGAGCGCAATCTCGGCGCCGGTGTTGCCCATGCCGACGATCAGAACCGACTGGCCGGCAAAAGGCATGGCGTTGAGATAGTCGGCGCTATGCAGCCTTTTGCCCCTGAAGGCATCGGCGCCGGCAAATCCGGGCATCAGCGGCTCCGCGTTGTTGCCCGACGCGATCACCACGTTTGAAGCGTGCAGGGGGCCGGTTGTCGTGTCCACGAGCCAGCTTCTGCCTCGCCGGCTGATCGCCCGCACCGTTTCTCCAAATCTGGGCCGCAGATCGAAGCGTTGCGCGTAGGCATCGAGATATGAAGCGAACAGATCGCGCGGCACATAGCGCGGATACTCCCTGGGAAAGGGCACGAAGGGCAGCGACGAATAGCGTTTGGTCGTGTGCAAATGGACGCGCTCATAGTGGCGTCGCCACGCGGGTGCGGCCTGCTCCTCTTTTTCGAGCAGGACGAAATCCTGCCCTGCCTGCCGCAGGCACGCGGCAATGGCCAGGCCCGCCGGCCCGGCACCGATAATCGCAACTGGTGTGGTGTCGTCCAAACGCGCCTCCCCCGACAAATTCGCTTCCGGAGAATGGCAAAAGCATGGCAGCCGGAGCCTGCCATGCCTGCAACGCTCAGCCGGGCAAGGGCACCGTCAACCCGACCTTGACCCTGTCCATCGCAACAAACGTGCGGAACTTGCGGACATTGTTGCTGTCGAAGAACAGTTTTCGCGTCAGCGCTTCATAAGCGCCCATGTCGGCCACGGTGATGACCAGGATGAAATCGGCCTCGCCGGTGACATAGTAGCATTGCTGGATTTCAGGGGTCGCCGAGAATTGCCGCTTAGCCGCGTCGATCAGTTCGGCGCGTTCGCTCTCGAGTTCCACCTCGACGAAGATGGTGATCGGCTGGCCGACCGCCGCCGGCTCGATCACCGCGACATTGCCGGCGATGACGCCGGTCTGCTCCATGCGCTTGATGCGGCGCTGCACCGCCGGCGCCGACAGGTTCACAGCTTCGCCGATCAGCCGCTGCGGCGTCGTGTTGTCGCGCTGCAGGATGGCAAGGATGGCGAGATCGAAACTGTCGAGCGAGGGCGGGATTGCAGGCAATGAATATTCCTGACGAAACAAATTTGCATTCGGGAGGCCATATTACAGCGCTCCTTGCGCCGATCCTGCAATATATTCTCGCTGAATGCCAAGGAGGCCGCCAGTGTTTGTGCTCAACTGTAATGCTTTGCATCGCCTGCCACTCGATCCAACCGATGCCGAAACCCTTGGCGTGGCCGGCGCTGACACGGTCGAGCGTTTTCTCAGCCATCGCGACAATCACCTGATGACGCCGCTGCATGCGCTGCCGGCGCTCGCCGCCGAATTCGGACTTGGCGCCGTCCACATGAAGGATGAGGGCTTTCGCCTCGGCCTTGGCAGCTTCAAGGCGCTTGGCGGCGCCTATGCCGTCTTCCGGCTGGTGCTGGAGGAGGCAGGCAGCCGGCTTGGTCGCCCCGTCGACGTGGCCGATCTCGATCGCTCTGATGTGCGGGCCGTCGCCGCGGCGATGACATTTGCCTGTGCGACCGACGGCAACCATGGCCGCTCC
Organism: Mesorhizobium sp. M0227; assembly: GCF_040321855.1. Taxonomy (NCBI): domain Bacteria; kingdom Pseudomonadati; phylum Pseudomonadota; class Alphaproteobacteria; order Hyphomicrobiales; family Phyllobacteriaceae; genus Mesorhizobium; species Mesorhizobium sp. M0227. The sequence continues at coordinate 16,383 of NZ_JAMYSJ010000006.1, forward strand.
GTCGCGCAAGGCGCGCAACTCCTCGGCGCGCGGGCGGCGATCTTCGTCCACGCCGGCGTCAGCGAGGAGCGCATCGCCGCGATCGCCCGTTATGGCGCCGAGATGATCCGCGTTGACGGCAACTATGATGATTCGGTCAGGCAAGCTGCCCAGGTTTCGGCCGAGAAGGGCTGGACCGTTGTGTCCGACACCTCGTGGCCCGGTTATGAACGGATTCCTGGCCTGGTCATGCAGGGCTATACGGCGATCGTGCGCGAAGCCTTGCGCCAGCTCTCTCGGACGCCAACCCACGTCTTCGTGCAGGCCGGTGTCGGTGGCATTGCCGCCGCGCTGGCCGGCCATCTGGCCATCGTGCTCGGTGACGCCAGGCCGACCTTCATCGTGGTCGAGCCGGCGCGTGCCGGCTGTGTTTTTGCAGCCGCCCAGATTGGGCACCCGGTCAAAGTCGCGCACGGCCAGCCGACGGTGATGGCCATGCTTGAATGCTACGAGGCGTCGCCCGTCGCCTGGCGGGTGCTGGCGCGCGCCGCCGATGCCTTCATGACGGTGGATGAGGACGACGCCGTCGCGGTCATGCGGCGGCTGGCACGGCCGGCCGCCGGCGATCCGGCGATCGTCGCCGGCGAAAGCGGCGGTGTTGGTCTTGCCGGGCTGATCCGGGCGATGGCCGACAACCCGACCGAGCTTGGACTGGACGGCAAATCGCGGGTGCTGGTGATCAACACCGAAGGTGCCACCGACCCGCATCGCTATGCCGAGCTGGTTGGCATGAGCCCGGCCGATGTGCTGGAAGGCAAGATGAAAGCCGAGGCAACGGCATGACCGCGATCGATGCACAGCGCCTGCTTGGCCGTATCCGCGAACTCGGTGCCGTCGGTCGCGACGGCGAGGGCAGGCTGATCCGGCTGGCCGCCTCCGACACCGACAAGCAGGGCCGCGATCTCTTCGTCGGCTGGCTGCGGCAGGTGGGGCTCGATGTCGCCATCGACCGGGTCGGCAATATTTTCGGCATCTGGCAAAGCCCGGACAACAGGGAGCAGGCGCCGCTGCTCATCGGCTCCCACATCGACACTGTCATCGATGCGGGCATCTATGACGGCTGTTATGGCGTGCTTGCCGGGCTGGAGGTGATCGAGACGCTCAAGGCATCAGGCTTTTCGCCGTCGCGTCCGGTCGCGGTCGCCGCTTTCACCAATGAAGAGGGCGTGCGCTACACTCCCGACATGATGGGCTCGCTGGTCCATGCCGGCGGCATCGATGCCGAAACGGTGCTGGCGGCTGTCGGCACCGACGGCAGCGTGCTGGGCCAGGAGCTCGCCCGCATCGGCTATGCCGGCGACCGGGAACCCGGGTTCCTCAAACCGCATGCTTATCTCGAACTGCATATCGAACAGGGGCCGGTGCTGGAGCGTGAAAGCGTGCCGATCGGCGCGGTGGAGAATCTGCAAGGCATCTCCTGGCAGCGTATCACCATAGACGGCGTCGCCAATCATGCCGGCACCACGCCGATGTCGATGCGCAACGATGCCGGCCATGCCGCCGCCCGGACCATCACCTTCCTGCTCGACCGGATCAAAGCCTCGAACGCGCCGACGGTGGCGACCGTGGGTACGATCCGCTTCGAGCCGAATGCCATCAACGTCATTCCCTCACGCGCCGTCTTCACCATCGATCTGCGCGATCCCGACGAACAACGCCTGCAGGCGGAGGAGGCGGCGCTTGCCGCCTATCTCGATCAGCTTGCCACCGAGAACCTGACGGTTTCGGTCGAGCAGCTGGCCCGCTTCGAGCCGGTGATCTTCGACCTTCGCATCGTCGAGCTGATCGAGGCCGCCGCGAAGAACCGTGGCCTCGGCGTCCGGCGCATGACGTCCGGCGCCGGCCACGATGCACAGATGCTGGCGCGCATCGCACCCGCAGCGATGATCTTCGTGCCGAGCACCGGCGGCATCAGCCACAGTCCGCGCGAGCACACCGATGACGCCGAGCTTGTTGCCGGTGCCAACATCCTGCTTGATGTGGCCGCGCAACTTGTGAAGTAACAGGGCGAAAAATGTCTGAACTCGATCGCGACGCGCTGAGGCGCGAGATGATTTTCTGGCGGCGCGATTTGCACGCGCACCCCGAATTCGGCTTCGAGGAGAAGCGCACCGCAGCCTTCGTCGCCGCCAAACTGCGTGAGTTCGGCCTCGACGACGTCAGCGAAGGCGTCGGCGGCACCGGCGTCGTCGGCACGTTGAAGCGCGGCAGCGGCAACCGGGCGATTGCGCTCAGGGCCGACATGGATGCGCTGCGCATATCAGAGCGGTCGGACGCATCCTACCGTTCCTGCAATCCCGGCATCATGCATGCCTGCGGCCATGACGGCCACACCACCATGCTGCTGGGCGCGGCAAAGCTGCTGGCGGAGCAAGGCGGTTTCGACGGCACCGTGCGCTTCGTCTTCCAGCCAGCCGAGGAATGGGGCAGGGGCGCGCTCGCCATGCTCGACGATGGGCTGATGCAGCGCTTTCCCTTCGACGAGATCTTCGGCCTGCACAATATGCCCGGCCTGCCGATCGGGCATTTCGAGACCCGTGCCGGCCCCATCATGTCGGCCGAGGATATCTTCGAGATCGTGCTCACAGGGCTCGGCGGCCATGCCGCGCGGCCGCATGCGGGCAACGAGACGCTGGTCGCCGCCTGCGCGCTGGTCACCAATCTGCAGACCATCGTCTCGCGCCGGCTGAGCCCGGCCGACATATCGGTGGTTTCGGTGACCGAGCTGATCACCGACGGCACCCGCAACGCTCTGCCCGGCCTTGCCCGCATCCTCGGCGATGCGCGCAGCTTCCGCCCCGAGGTCAGCACCGAGATCGAGCGGCAGATGCGCATCATTACGCAGGGCACCGCCGCCGCCTACAATGTCGCGGCCGAGGTCAATTACAGCAGGGAGTTCGTGCCGCTGCGCAACGATGCCGAACTGGTCGATGCGGCATTTGCCGCCGCAAGGCACGTCTTCGAACCCGGCAACATCGCCGTCGCCCGCGAGCCGATGACCGCCTCCGAGGATTTCGCCCGCTTCCTCGACCATGTGCCGGGTTGCTTCGTCTTCCTCGGCAATGGCGAGGCTTCCGCGCCGTTGCACAATTCCAGCTACGACTTCAACGATGAGGGGCTGTTGTTCGGCACGGACTTCCATGTCGCCGTGGTCAGGCAAAGGCTGGGTGGCGAGGCGGGAAGATGATCGCGTTTTGATCGCCAACTCCCGGGTTTATTGAGATTGCGGGGATGATGGTCAAGACAAGCTTGTGACGGATCGGCGACCGATAGGGGCCGTGCGCATCGGTACGTTTTTAACAAAGATATTCCCCCAATGACGCAGGGGAAAGACTCAGCTAGCCTCACCTGTGCGGCGGACCTAATTATCCGCTTGGCCGGCGCTTCATTCCTCCTCCCAAGCGGCGCCGGCCTTCTTCCCCAAAAGCCTGTCCGGGACGCCACAGCGGCATGCGGCAGGACACGAGCCCCGCAAACGCCAAGTTCCGCCTCCGGTGCCCCGAGAATGCATCGGGAAAGCGCTGGCGAAACCCATAGCCGTCCTCCAACTTCGACTGCGCGCGTGGACGATTGGCAAGGGAACCAAAGGCGGTTTCCCCGGTTGGTTCTGCTCCAAAGGAGTGTTGCACCATGTTCCGTCTGCTCGTCGTCGGCGCCTTCGCCTATGTCACCTATCGTATCGCCAGGAAGATGGTCGAAAACGTGCCCGATACGGTCGACCCGCTGCTGTTGCCGCCGTCGCAATATGATCGCGAGACCTTGCGGCGGCAGTCGGCCGACATGGGTGTCGATCCGCAACGCTAAAGACACGGACGTCACGCTTCGGCCTGTCGAGCACGAGGCCAGCCTCGCATCGACGTTGCGAACAAAGCAGAAACGATGCTTGATGGGCGATGAACCTCGCCACTGCTGATTCGACCTTTCGGGACCCGACCGTCAAGCCTGCCTATCTCGCCCGGCTCAACGATGCCCAGCGCCAGGCAGTCGAGCACGGCGACGGCCAAATAGCCGGTCCGCTGCTGGTCATTGCCGGCGCGGGTTCGGGCAAGACCAACACGCTGGCTCACCGCGTCGCCCATTTGGTCGTCAAGGGGGCCGACCCGCGCCGCATCCTGCTGATGACTTTCTCGCGCCGCGCCGCGTCCGAAATGGCCAGGCGCGTCGAGCGTATCGCCGGCGAAGTGCTCGGCCGCGATGCAGCTGTCATCACCGATGCGCTGACCTGGGCGGGAACCTTTCACGGCATCGGCGCGCGGCTGCTTCGCGACTATGCGCTGGAGATCGGCCTCGACCCTGCCTTCACCATCCATGATCGCGAGGATTCCGCCGACCTGATGAACCTGGTCCGCCACGAACTCGGCTTCTCGAAGACGGAAGCGCGCTTCCCCACCAAGGGAACCTGCCTTGCCATCTATTCGCGCGCCGTCAACGCACAGGCGCCGCTCAACGAGGTCTTGGGTTCTGCCTTTCCCTGGTGCGCCGGCTGGGCGGAGCAACTGAAAGAATTGTTCGCCGGTTATGTCGAGGCAAGCAGGCACAGAACGTGCTCGATTACGACGATTTGCTGCTCTACTGGGCGCAGATGGCGGCGGAGCCCGAGATAGCGGCGCATCTGGGCGGGCGTTTCGACCATGTGCTGGTCGACGAATACCAGGACACCAACCGCTTGCAGGCTTCGATCCTGATGGCACTGAAACCCGACGGCGCCGGGCTGACGGTGGTGGGCGACGATGCACAGTCGATCTATTCGTTCCGTGCCGCCGAGGTGCGCAACATCCTCGACTTCCCCAACCAGTTCGCGCAAGCCGCCGACGTCGTGATGCTGGAGCGCAATTACCGCTCCACCGAAACCATCCTGGCGGCCGCCAATGCGGTGATCGGCGAAGCCTCGGAGCGCTTCACCAAAAACCTGTGGTCGGAGCGCAAGTCGACCGACAGGCCAAAACTGGTGAGCGTGCGCGACGAGGTCGAGCAGGCCAATTTCGTCTGCGATACCATCCTGGCCGAGCGCGAGGCCGGCACGGCACTGAAATCTCAGGCGGTGCTGTTTCGCGCCTCGCACCACAGCGGCCCGCTGGAGATCGAGCTGACGCGGCGCAACATTCCCTTCGTCAAGTTCGGCGGGCTGAAATTCCTCGATGCAGCCCATGTCAAGGACGTGCTGGCGGTGCTGCGCTTCGCCGAGAACCCGCGCGACCGCGTCGCCGGCTTCCGCGTGCTGCAGCTGATGCCAGGCATCGGCCCTTCGGCTGCCGCGCAGATCGTCGAGACCATGACGACGGCGCTGGACGAGGCCATGGGGCTGGCCGGCTGGCGTCCGCCGCAACGCGCGGCGGATGACTGGCCGGGCTTTGTCTCGCTCTATTCCGGCCTGCGCGCCGGCGCCAAATGGCCTGCCGAACTCGAACAGATCAGGCTGTGGTATGAGCCGCATCTGGAGCGCATCCACGAAGATGCGACGACGCGGCGCGCCGATCTCTTGCAACTTGAGCAGATCGGTTCGGGCTATGCTTCGCGCGAACGCTTCCTGACAGAATTGACGCTCGATCCGCCCGACGCCACCAGTGACCAGGCCGGGCCGCCGCATCGCGACGAGGACTATCTGATCCTGTCGACCATCCATTCGGCCAAAGGCCAGGAATGGAAGAACGTCTTCGTGCTCAACACGGTCGACGGCTGTATCCCGGCCGATCTCGGCGTCGGCACCAAGGAAGACATCGAGGAGGAGCGCCGGCTGCTCTACGTGGCGATGACGCGGGCCAAGGACAATCTCAACCTGGTCATGCCGCAACGCTTCTTTCCGCACGGCCAGGCGGCGCGCGGCGACCGCCATCTCTATGCCTCGCGCACCCGCTTCATCCCGGCTTCGATCCTTGCCGCGTTCCAGCAGGTGTCGTGGCCGAGCGCACAGGTGGCACAGGGCAGGGCGGCCCGGCCGGAGGTGCGCGTCGACATCGGCGCGCGCATGCGCGGCATGTGGAAATAAACAGCCGCGGGATAGCGCCATGTCGAAACCACCGGTCAGGGTCGCCATCGCGGGTGCGCTGGGCCGCATGGGCCGCGAGATGGCGGCGGCCGTGCAGGGCGACGCGCGGCTGGCGCTCGCCGCCCGCTTCCACCGGCCGGGCAGTATCGGCGAAGGGCTGGTGAGCCGCGACGAGGCGCTTGCCGTGGCCGACGTGGTCATCGACTTTACCACGCCGGCTGCCTCGGCTGATCTGGCCAGCATTTGCGCCGAACGCGGCGGGCCGGCCCTGGTCATCGGCTCAACGGGCTTCGATGCTGATGAATCGGCTGCGATCGCCGACGCCGCGAAAACAATTGCCATCGTGCGCTCCGGCAGCTTTTCGCTCGGGCTCAACATGTTGATCGGACTGGTCGAGCAGGCGGCGCGGGCACTCGATCCCGATGACTGGGACGTGGAGATTGTCGAGGCGCATCATCGCCACAAGGTCGATGCGCCATCGGGGACGGCGTTGATGCTGGGCCATGCCGCAGCCGGCGGACGCGGCATCGATCTGAAGACGGTCGCAAGGCGTGCACGCGATGGCACCATTGGCGCGCGGCCTCCCGGTGAGATCGGCTTTGCGGTGCTGCGTGGCGGCAGCATCATCGGCGAACACAGCGTGAGCTTCTGCGCCGACGGCGAGCTTGTGACCCTGTCGCATGCGGCCGGCGACCGCGTCATGTTCGCCCGTGGCGCCATCGCCGCCGCGCTCTGGCTCGAGGGACGCCCGCCAGGCGAATACGATATGCGCGACGTGCTGGGCCTGAACGGCTCATAGCAGGGCCGATTTGTCGCCCCGGGTGGATGTCCGGACCCATACCTCGTCCACCTTCTCCACCCTAAAAGATCGCCTGACGCGGCCAGACTGCTTCAAACCGAACCGTTCAGTTCGATTTCTGTTGACGCGCTGTGTAGCAGATGGTGAACGCCGGCCTGGTGAATGGTCGCAGCCGGTGATGAGTGTTTTCGGGTAAATATCTGATTTTAAATAGTTAAATTATGACCGCCGAGACCCTGTGTCAAATTTCAAGGCCTGGATTCGAGCCGCGGGGGAACATCTTCGTGATTGGAATCCGCGACAGGGCAAGCCCATCTCGGGGTGGTCCGAGCGACGCGAAATTCCTCCCAAGGGCACGCCACTAGACGGACATGACAAATACTGGAGTAATTAAAATGACCAAGATCGCTCTTACCGCCGCCGCCATCCTCGTTGCCACGGGCACCGCTTTTGCCGGCAGCGACAATTATGGCTCTTACAATGCCAACCAGCCGGTTGCGAACCAGTCCGTGTCCAACATCGACACCACGCACACCGGCTCGATCCCGAAGTCCGTGAAGACGCAGGGTGATGCCAATGCCAACGTGCCGGCTCAGTCGGGCCAAGGCATCTGGGGTCGTTGATTTTCTGAAGTCTGCGACCACAAAGAGCGGTGGGCTTTGCCCGCCGCTCTTGTTTTTATGCATGAGCAGGATTTCGGCCGACGGCGCCAGTGTCGGGCGCCGACCGTAATCGAACCAACTGGTTCAATTTATGTTGACGAATCGTGAACGGATGGCGAGCGCTGGCTCGACGAACCGCCGCACCGTGCGTCAGGTATCCCCCTTATAAGCGTTTGAGATCAATTGATAAAACAGGGTGAGCTCAACACCTTGGCCCACGTTCGAGGTCCGGATTTCGCGCGTGAGGGAACGTCTTCGTGATTGGAAGTCGGCGCACGAAAAACCCAGATCGAGGCTGTCCGAGCGACGCGAAATTCCTCCCAAGGGCACGCCACTAGACGGACAGGAACAGGAATACCGGAGTAAATAAAATGACCAGGATCGCTCTTACCGCCGCCGCCATCCTCGTTGCCACTGGCACCGCTTATGCCGGCAGCGACAACTATGGTTCGGACAATGTCAATCAGCCGGCCGTCACCTCGCGCGCGGTCAATGTCGACCACAGTTACACGGCTTCGACCCACAGGCTGGTCAAGCACCGCGACCTCACGCCGACGCCCGATTCGGCCCAGCCGGAATCCGGCCAGGGCAACTGGGGAAACTGACGGCTCAAGCGGGCGTGCGGTTGGGCTTTGCCTGCCGCACCTGCCATGGTCGCTAGCCCAGGTCCTTCGGCCGCAGGCAATGTGTCAGCCGGGCGGGGGACACGACGGACCAATCGCCTTCGAAGACCACCCGGGCGAGAGCTGCCGTCGGGAATTTTTCCTCAAGTCTCGCGAGCGCCTCGGCGTCTGACCCCGGCCCGGCAAGCTGTCTGGCCACAAGTTCCAGGCCCGGATTGTGGCCAATTACCAGCACGCTGCCGCTTGAAGCGTCGGTTTGACCAATCTGGCTCAGAATGTCCGCCGCCGAAGCATCGTACAGCGCCTCGAATGCGATCCGGGGTGGCACGGGCAGCTCCGCCGCCACAAGCCGCCAGGTGTCGCGGGTGCGCAGTGCCGGCGACACCAGCGCCAGGTCCGGCAGCCAGCCGCGCGCTGCAAGCTCGCGTCCCATCAAGCACGCCGCCTTAACCCCGCGTTCGGCCGAAGGCCGGTCGAAATCATCGAGATCAGGGTCGTCCCAGCTCGATTTGGCGTGACGGAGGAGGAGTAGTTGTCTCATCGATGTCGGTCAGGACCAGGGAGACTGGTCAGACGAGTGCGGGCCTTTTGTTTGATCGCTTCAATGTCGAAGGGATCTAACGGGCCGCTTTCCAATCCTTCCAGCCAAGCTCTGCGCAGCCGGTCCGTTTCGGCCTGGCACCGAGTCTGATTTGGCGGTTCCAGGCTAAGTGCCGTTGTCATTCCCGATCTAGGTTCAAGGCGTGATGCGCGCCAGATGCTCGAGGTCGGCTTCCTCGCGCAGCGGATCCGGGGCCATCACCACCGAGGTGCCGTTGTCGGCATCGTCGGCAAAGTGGGCAAGCACGGTGCGGCCGGCCTCCATGCGCGCCTTGCCTTCGGCAACCAGTCCCAGCGCCAGCGGATAGAGCCGGTGTTCGGTCTTCAGCACGCGGGCTGCCAATGTATCGGCGGTGTCGCCGACCATCACCGGTACGGCCGCCTGTGCGATGATCGGACCGTCGTCCATCTCGGAGGTGACGAAGTGCACGGTGCAGCCATGGATGCGGATGCCGGCGGCCAGTGCGCGCACATGGGTGTCGAGCCCCTTGAACGCCGGCAGCAGGGCAGGGTGGATGTTGATCATGCGGCCCTGCCATCTCTGGACGAAGCCGGGGGTGAGGATGCGCATATAGCCGGCCAGCGCCACGATCTCGGCGTTGAAGGCCGCGAGCGCCGCGTCTATTGCCGCGTCATGCGCCTGCTTGCTGCCATGGTCGGCACGCGAGACGACCTGCGTGGCGATGCCGCGCGCCCTGGCGATGCCGAGCCCGGCGGCATCCGCCTTGTCGGAAATGACACCGACGATCTCGGCCGGGAACGCCGGGTCGCTGGCCGCGGCAATCAGCGCGGTCATGTTGGAGCCGCGTCCCGAGATCAGGACAACGGTGCGTTTCCTCTGCGCGCTCATAGGCCGATCGAGCCCCGATAGATGACCCCGGCGTCGCGGCGCGGCACGATGCGGCCGATCGGCGTCACCGTCTCGCCGGCCTCCTGCAGCACGGCGGCGACCTGTGCTGCCTGGCCGGATGCGACGGCCAGAATCATGCCGATGCCGCAATTGAAAGTGCGCATCATCTCTTCCGGCGCCACGCCGCCGGTCTTGGCCAGCCACGAAAACACGGCAGGAACGTCGATCGCTTCGAGGTCGAGTTCGGCCGAAAAATCCTTGGGCAGCACGCGCGGGATGTTTTCCGGGAAGCCGCCGCCGGTGATGTGGGCGAGCGCCTTGATACCATGCGTGTTGCGGATCGCCTTGAGAATCGACTTGACGTAGATGCGGGTCGGCTCGAGCAGCGCCTCGGCCAGCGTGGCCTCGTCGTTGAACGGCGCCGGATCGCTCCACGACAGACCGCTGACGGCGACGATGCGGCGCACCAGCGAATATCCGTTCGAGTGCAAGCCAGAGGAAGCCAGGCCCAGCAGCACGTCGCCTTCGACAATATCGTCGGTGGGCAGCAATTGGCCGCGTTCGGCGGCGCCCACCGCAAAGCCGGCCAGGTCGTAATCATTGCCGTGATACATGCCGGGCATCTCGGCCGTCTCGCCGCCGATCAGCGCGCAGCCGGCCTGGCGGCAGCCCTCGGCAATGCCGCCGACGATCGCGGCACCCTGGTCGGGATCGAGCTTGCCGGTGGCGAAATAGTCGAGGAAGAACAGCGGTTCGGCACCTTGCACGACGATGTCGTTGACGCACATGGCGACGAGGTCGATGCCGATTGTGTCGTGCTTGCCGGCATCGATGGCGATCTTGAGCTTGGTGCCGACGCCGTCATTGGCCGCCACCAGCACCGGGTCGGTAAAGCCCGCGGCCTTGAGGTCGAACAGGCCTCCGAAACCGCCGATCTCGCCGTCGGCGCCCGGCCGGCGCGTCGCGCGCACCAGCGGCTTGATCTTCTCGACCATGAGATTGCCCGCGTCGATATCGACACCGGCCTCGGCATAGGTGAGCCCGTTCTTGCGCTTGTTCACGTCGCGCTTGCTCATTTCTGGTGCCCGTTCAACAATTTTCCTTGTTGCGGGCTCTTCGCATGAACGGTTTCTGTCCGCAAGGATAACGGCCATCTCGGCCTACAAAACCGTGGACAGGGCGCGCGTATAGGGGCTCGTGATTGGCGAAAGCCAGGCTGAAAGCCGCTCTCCCGTGCGGGAGATCGGCAGCTTCTCCCTTGTTGCCACCCGCCATCTTCATCATCTATCTCCGACCAAGAGGAGGTGCCAAGCATTTGACCATCCCCAACCTGATCACCATCCTGCGCCTTGTCCTGGTGCCGGCGGTGGTGCTGGCGATGCTGCAGGCGCGCTGGGACTGGGCTTTTGCCGGGTTCCTCGTCGCCGGTATATCCGACGGCGTCGACGGGTTCATCGCCCGCCGTTTCAACCAGCAATCCACCCTCGGCGCCTACCTCGACCCGGTGGCCGACAAGCTGCTGCTGGTTTCGGTGTTCGTTGTCATGAGCTTCATCGGGCAATTGCCGCTGTGGCTTGTCGTCATCATGGTGTCGCGCGACGCGTTGATCGTCTGCGCGGTGGTGTTGTCCGCCGTCATGACCCATCCGGTCGAGATGAAACCGTTGTTCGTGTCGAAGGCCAACACCGCGATCCAGATCGTGCTGGCCGCGCTTGTGCTGGGAGAACTTGCCCTTGCCGTTCACCTCGACCCGCTGAGGTCAGTTCTCATATTGCTGTCCGGGGTCTTGACCGTGGCTTCGGCCGCAGCCTATCTCGTGACTTGGCTGAGGCACATGAGCGGCTATGGCGAAGGCTCCACTCCGGACATCTGAGACAGAAGCGGCAGCGATCGAGGCCGCGGCCGCCGACACCGCCGCGTCCGCGACCTTTCGCCGCCAGATCTTCTTCTGGCTGGCCGGTGCCGCGCTGCTGGCGCTTTTCCTCTATGTTTTCAGCGCCATCCTGCTGCCCTTCGTCGCCGGCATGGTGCTTGCCTATTTCCTCGATCCCGTTGCCGACCGGCTGCAGCGGCTCGGCCTGTCCCGTTTCATGGCGACGGTGGTCATCCTCATCACCTTCCTCATCGTGCTGGTGCTGGCCTTTGTCATCCTCATTCCGGTTCTGGCCACGCAGATGGCCGATTTCGCCGGCAAATTGCCGGAATATCTGACCCGGCTGCAAAGCCTGATCACCTCGTTCGATCCGAAATGGCTGGAACAGAAGTTCGGCGTCAACGCCAATAGCTTGCGCGACGGGCTGAATTCGCTGCTGACCTCGGGCTTCGGCCTGATCACCGCCGTCTTCACCTCACTGTGGAGTTCCGGCATGGCGCTGGTCTCGGTGGTCAGCCTGTTCGTGGTGACGCCGGTGGTCGCCTTCTACATGCTGCTCGACTGGGACCGCATGGTGGCGGTCATCGACGGTTGGGTGCCGCGCGACAACGTCGCGACCGTGCGCGCCATCGCGCGTGACATCAACACCGCCACAGCCGGCTTCGTGCGCGGCCAAGGCACGCTGTGCCTGGTGCTGGGCGCCATTTATGCCACCGGGCTGACGCTGACCGGACTGAATTTCGGCATCCTCATCGGCCTGTTCGCCGGGCTGATTTCCTTCATCCCCTATGTCGGCTCGCTGACCGGGCTGGTGCTGGCCGTCGGCGTCGCCTTCGTCCAGTTCTGGCCGGACTGGACGATGATCGTCGCCGTCGCGGTCGTGTTCTTCATCGGTCAGTTCATCGAGGGCAACATCCTGCAGCCGCGGCTGGTCGGCAAAAGCGTCGGCCTGCACCCGGTATGGCTGATGTTTTCGCTTTTTGCCTTCGGTGCGCTGTTCGGCTTCGTCGGCTTGTTGATCGCGGTGCCGGCTTCTGCGGCCGTCGCCGTGCTGGTGCGGTTCGCCATTGCCCGCTATCTCGAATCGCCGCTCTACAAGGGCCGCGGCGCGGCACCTGTGCCGCAGCTTCCGGCCGATCGCGGCGGCGGCCACCGCACGCAACCGCGTCGCTGAAGTGACTGCCCAGCCAACCGACCCGCCACGCCAGTTGCCGCTCGATCTCGGCCATGGCACCGGCTATTCGCGCGACGAACTCGTGGTCTCCGGCACCAACAACCAGGCGGTGGCGCTGGTCGACCGCTGGCCGGACTGGCCATCGCCGGTGGTGGTGCTGGCCGGTCCCGCGGGTTCGGGCAAGACGCATCTGGCCTCGATCTGGCGCGCGCGTGCCGATGCGGTGGCGGTCGACGCCAGGCGCATCGGCGACAGCATTGCCAATCTCGGCGCGCGGCCGGCACTGATCGACGATGTCGATACCGGCGCGGTCGATGAACAGGGCCTGTTCCATCTGATCAATGCGGTGCGTGGTGCCGGGTCGGCGCTGCTCCTGACGGCGCGCCGCTTCCCGTCCGCCTGGGGCGTCACGCTGCCTGATCTCGCCTCACGGCTGAAAGCGGCGGCGACAGTGGAAATTCATGAGCCCGACGATCTCCTGCTCGCCGGCGTCATCACAAAACTCTTCGCCGACCGTCAGATCGAGGTCGAACCGCATGTCGTGCAGTATCTGGTCCGCCGTATCGAGCGCTCGCTGGCGACAGCGATGCGCGTGGTTGAACGGCTCGACCGGACCGCGCTCGAACGCAAGACCCCGATCACCAGGGCGCTGGCAGCCGAAACCGTCAACGCCATGGACGAAGGGCAGGGCGAATTCGAGATTTAGCCTGAGAGGCCAGTCTCAGAGCCACATTCTGGCGAAATGACGCACCGCGAGGTAGACGGCAGAGTCAGCGGCGATATAGCCGGCGGCGACCAGCACAAACATTCCGATACTGATACGCCAGGAGCGGGAGACGACAGCGCCTGGGGCCTGCCTCGCCTGTCTGCGGCTTTCACGGTTGTTCCACATCGCCAGTGCGGCGCAGGCAATTGCCCACGTCACCATGAACGGAACGGTGATGCCGGCATAGGCAAAGTAGGCCGGTCCGAAAAGCGACACCCAGGCATCGATTCCAAGCATCTGAACCCCTGTTTGCCGAACCGGCCCGCGGCTGCCGGATGCACGACCGGAGCCGGAGCAAGTGAGCATATGGCTGCGCCGGGCATTGGGCTGTGAGGGGATGGTCGGAGTGGAGAGATTCGAACTCCCGACCCTCTGGTCCCAAACCAGATGCGCTACCAGGCTGCGCTACACTCCGAACGGTCTGTTGCCTATTCATTTCGGTGGTGCATGGCAAGTGCAAAAACCTGCGAGAGCAAAAACCTTGCCGCCATGCGCATTGCGCAGTAATGACGGGCAAAGGGTGGCGATGCTGCCTTGCACAAGAACGAGGTGGCCATGTCCGCGCGCATTTTCAGCCCAGCCAAAACCGCGATGCAGTCCGGCAAGGCCAAGACCGGCCACTGGGTGCTGGAATTCGATCCCGAGTCGCGCAAGAAGATCGACCCGCTGATGGGCTATACGACGTCGGCAGACATGAGAAGCCAGATCAGGCTTAGCTTCGACACGCGCGAAGAGGCGGTGGCCTACGCCGAAAAGCAAGGGCTCGCTTTCCGCGTCGAAGAGCCGAAAGAGACCAAGCGCCGCCAGATTTCCTATGCGGAGAATTTCCGCTATGACCGCAGGACGCCCTGGACGCATTGAACGGCGGCCAGCGCCAAAATATCCAGCCGGCCCAAAGGCCGGCCAGCGGTCCCGTAGCTCAGCTGGATAGAGCACCGGCCTTCTAAGCCGATGGTCACAGGTTCGAATCCTGTCGGGATCGCCAAAGCCTTTCGGGTCCATTCCGGACACTTAGGTCACGGTTTATACCAGAGACATGGGCTTTCAGAGAGCGGCACCAGGCCTCGTGCGCTCAAACCGCCGCCGCCAGAAGCAGCGTTACCCCCAGGACCGTCGACGCATAGATCGTGGCTAGAAGCACGATCGGGCGAGGATATTCGGCGGGTGTCGCGAGGCCGGCAAAGTGGGGATTTCGAAATGTTTCGGTGCCGGGCGACGGGCCGTCGGCGGCAGCGGGAGTGTTGTCATTGCAAGCGAGCAGAGAAAGACGCTGGGCAATATCGGCGGCGATCAGAGGATCGTCCGCCACCAATTTCGACCAGTCCGAAACAATGCCGATTTCACCTTTGAACATCGCGCGCCTCCCGTTTGGGATCTAACAGCGATATCTAAATTATGTTCCGCCGATAGTTTGACGAGGCGGACCGCTCTTGGTCCTTGCAACCTTCTGATCGATGAAAACCACGCCCGCTGCCTCCAACCCTCGACGGATGGCAGCCAGCTTGGCCGAACTCGGAATCCTTCGTCCGCTCTCGAAACTGCCGATCGTTCCTTCGCTAAGGCCGCACTTCGCGGCGAGTCGCACCTGCGACCATTTCAGCATCGCTCGTGCGGCTCTGCACTGCTGGGACGTAAGGGGCTGGATCCCTGAGACGGTGGAGCTTCGCGTGTTCACATCCTCAGATCCCTTCGCTTCGGCGGGAGGTGGCTTTGCACCAGGTGCACCTTGTCCAGATCCACGGTGACCATTGTCCGAACGACACCGTGACCTTGTCGCCCTCGATCTGCGTAACGTCGCCGGATAATTCCATCGGCTGGCCCTCGGTCAGCTTGGTCGCTGGACCAATGACCGAATGCGAAAAATCGTAACCGGGGATCGACACGCTGACGCGGTCTTCCGTGACGCGCTTCAGCACCGTCGCCATGACCGCCACTTCGTCGCCGACCTTTATTGCCATGCTTCTGATTCTGGGGCGGCATCCGGCTGGCGTCAAGGATTAGCTATGCCTTATATAGCAAGTCACGGAATCACCTCTTTCCATCCAGGAACGCCACGACAGCGGTAAATACCGCAAGCTGTTCAGCTCTATCATGGTGATGAGGGGATTTAGCGTGGCCGGGCAGTCGGCTGGGGCCAGCGTATTATTTCGTTACTCTGCCTTTTCGGAACCTTCCCGCGCACGGCGCGTTCGGCCCGCTGTATTCGCGGACCCTCATATAAAAGTGGACAGGCGGGAGGCAAACAAGGGTGGGGAGGAGTGTTGCCATGTCGAAGCGAGAAATAGGCATATCTTCGGCTCTGGATCGGCGCATCGCCGACCTCAAGGCCAGGATGCAGGACGCCCGGATCACGGAATATGAAATGAAGACCTTTCAAAAAGTGGCTTCAGCCATGGGAGGCGACGGAGGCTCCCTGCGCCTCGATGCCGACGACCTGATCGCGGCATCCTTTGTCGTCGATGCGCTGAGTGAGCCGACGCTCAACTGACGACGAGCGGTCTGGCTTCGCGCGCCGTTTTGCCCTTGCTCGGCCGGCAATTGGCCCACGCCTTCAAGCTCTGAAACAGGATGGCTGCTTTCCAGCGGCCGTCTTGTGGCGTCTGTCGCAAGTCATCGACAGGGCCGGCGGGTTGGTTCCGCCGCCCGATATCGAATTGGAGGGAAAGTCTTATCAATTTGTTGGGGTTGGTGCGTCATAGTAGCGACGGCTAACGGAGTTGAACGCGATGAAGCTCGATCTGTCGCCGACGAGCTGGGGCAGGGTGATCGCTGTCACGGCAGTCGGTACGGCATTCTTCATTGCCGTGGCGTTCTTCGTCGATTCCTTCAATTTTCCCTATCTTTCGCCCGAGGCCGTGTGGCGGGCGCAGATGACCGACCTGATGCTGCCTTTGGTGCTGGGCGGCTCCTTTTTGTTTTTCCTGATGTGGAAGATTCGCCAGCTGGCCATCGCGCAGCGCGACCTCAGCGTCATCGCCGCGACCGACAGCCTGACGGCGGTGCTGAACCGTGGCGCTTTCTCGATGCTGGTCGAAGCCTATCTCGAGCAGACCCGAAAGCAGGAGCAGACCCGTTCGGGTGCGTTGCTGATCATCGACGCCGACCACTTCAAGTCGATCAATGACCGCCTGGGCCATGACTGCGGCGACCAGGCGCTCAAACTGATAGCGCAGGCGATCAAAGGGCAACTGCGTGGCGGCGATATCGTCGGCCGCATCGGCGGCGAAGAATTCGGCGTGTTTCTGCCCGGCGTGGATCCCTCGCAATCCTGGATGGTTGCCGAAAGCATCCGCCGGCGTATCAGGGAGATGGAATTCTCACCCGGCGGCAGGCCTTGTCCGCTTTCCGTCAGCATCGGCGGCACAAGCTTTACCGGCCCGATCACCTACGAGGAAATCTTCTCCGCTGCCGACAAAAGGCTTTACACGGCCAAGTCGAACGGACGCGATCAAGTCAGCTTCGATCCGGCCGGAACGTCTCCGGCGCCTCCGCCGGGGGTCGCCACCGTGCATTGACGGCATAAACTTGCGGATGGCTGATCGGGAAGCTCTCGAAATCGACGCAGGCCGCTTTCTCGACGCTTCAATGCTTACAGTCATATGCCGGGATTCCGATCTTTATGGATAGCATGCCGGCTCGATAGGCCATGGACTGCAACCGCTTACCGGTATACTCCCCCCGCGTTGGCGATGTTTCGTTGTCCGCAGAAACGGTTCTCACTCCTGAGTTTCCAAGGGTTACGGCCGACGTGCGATCATGATTTTTCACGCCGGCGAACAATGGCGGAAACGGTCAGGTAAGCACAGCTATTATGATCCATTTGTTCAACGGCTTTCAGGATCCTTTCGGTGGCAGTGACCTCAAGACTTTGGAACTCTATCGGCTGTTGAGCGCCGATTCGGAGGTGCGCCTTTGGGCTGCGTCATCGCGGGCTTCAGATGAATTAATGCGGCAATTCCCGATACGTCGTATTTCCCCGCTTACGCGAAAAGTTCCGGATGGCGGCACTTACGTTTTTCTCGGAGCGCATTGGCGCAACAAGGTGTGGCCTTACCTGATCCCGCGGCCGCGCCGGCTGATTTACGACTTCAACACCCTTCATCCGAAGGTTCTCAACCTCACCACGCGCATGCCTCGGAGCTTGGGATGGCCCGCCGCCGAGATAGTGCTTGTTTCCGACTTTCAGAAGCGATTGCTCCAAATCGACGGCACGGTGCACCCCTCTCCGATCGAGATCGAACGTTTTTCACCACGGCGTCTGGATTCGGATCGTCCGTTCACCGTCGGACGCTTGAGCCGCGATGGGCCGGGCAAACATCATCCCGATGACATACCCCTTTACGAGACATTGCTGGCCGAAGGTACAGCCTTGCGGATTCAGGGAGGGACAGGGCTCAAGGGCAGCCTCATGCCGCATCCGCAACTCGAGCTGTTGCCACCCGGCCAATTTTCCGCCGAAGCGTTTCTGCAGACGCTCGACGTGTTTTATTATCGCACCGGTTGGCATGTGGAAACCTTCGGTCGCGTCGTGTTCGAGGCGATGGCCTGCGGGTTGCCCGTGGTCTGCCATTCATATGGAGGCTATTCCGATCATATCAGGCATGGCGAAAACGGCTTCTTGTTCGAAACGACGCAGCAGGCGGCGCGGATCCTGGCCGATCTCAAAGCCGATCCGGCGCTGCGGGCGGCAGTGGGCCTCAAGGCACGGCAGACCGTCGAGCAGCTGTTTTCACCGCAGGCACTGCGACAAAGGCTGGATTTTTATCTGCGTTAGCGGCACGTCATCCCTTGGGCGGTGCTTGACGCAACAACATGCCTGGCTGTCTGTCATCGATCTCGACATCGCGCTAAAGCAGGCACGCAAATCAGCCCATTGGGGCTGACAGGCAGCGGCGCGCCACAGGGCAGGACTTCTTATCGATGACATTGATGGGCGCGGCGGCACTGCTGATCCTGATCCTGACTTACGCCGGTGTCGCCATCGGCCGCATCCCCGGCCTGCGCCTCGACCGGGCGGGGATCGCGCTTCTCGGCGGGGCCGCGATGATCGCCATCGGCGCGCTCAGCATGGAGGATGCCTACCGGGCGATCAATTTCGACACCATCACGCTTCTGCTCGGCATGATGATCGTGGTGGCGCATCTGAAAGTGTCGGGCGCCTTTCGCGGCCTTGGCGCCATCGCCATCGAGCACGCGCACGCGCCCTTCATGCTTTTGGTGATGGTGACGCTGCTGACCGGCGTGTTGTCCGCCTTCCTGGTCAACGACGCCATCTGCCTCGTCATGGCGCCGATCGTCGTCCACGTCACCCGCATCATCAAGCGCAACCCGATCCCTTATCTGATCGCCACCGCCACCGCGTCGAATTGCGGCAGTGTCGCCACCATCACCGGCAATCCGCAAAACATGGTCATCGGCGCGCTGTCGGGCATTTCCTATCCGGCCTTTTCCGCAGCGCTCGCTCCGGTCGCCCTGTTCGGCCTCGTCGCGGTCGTCATCATCATCCGTATCGTCTTCCGGGCCGAATTCGCCCGCACTGTCCAACTGACGCCCGAAGTCTCGCGTGGCCGCATGCACAAGGGGCAGGTGCTGAAGGCGGTGGTGGTCTGCATCGGACTGGCAATCGCCTTCTTCGCCGGCGTGCCCGTCGCCAAGGCCGCACTCATCGGCGGCGCCATCCTCTTGCTCACCCGGGCGATCAAGCCGGAACGCATCTACCGCGAGATCGACGGTCCGCTGCTGTTCATGTTCGCCGGTCTGTTCGTTGTGGTCGCCGGCGCCGAAAAGACGCTTCTTTCGCCCGACATGATCGCTTCGGCCAAGAACCTCGGGCTGGGCGACGTCTGGCGCCTGTCCGGTTTCACCGCGGTGCTCTCCAACATCATGAGCAATGTCCCGGCCGTGCTGGCGCTTCGACCCTTCATACCCGGCCTCGAAAATCCCGAGCGCGCCTGGCTGGTCGTCGCCATGAGTTCGACGCTGGCCGGCAATTTCACGCTGCTGGGTTCGGTCGCCAATCTGATCGTCGCCGAACAGGCACGGGCCGCCGGCACGACGCTGTCGTTCGGCGCTTTTTTCAAGGTCGGCTTGCCGCTGACGCTGATAACGCTGGCCGCCGGCACGGCATGGCTGGCGTTTGGGTTCTAATGCATGTCGCCCAAAAGTGGCCCCGATTTTGGGGCAACGATATGCATAAAACCAAAGGCTTAAAGCGCGTCGCGCTTTAGGCCTGGCTGCCTGAAATTCGCGCCCGCACAAGCGTTGCCGCGGCGCGGCCGGCGGCCTCGATGTAATCGGGGTTGCGGTGGATCAGCATGATCGAAAAGCAGCCGTCGATCAAAAGCACGATCTCGCGTGCCAAGGCAGGCGGCTCGCCGACGCTATGGTCCGACAAGGCGCCGGCCAGCCATGTTTCGAAATTCAGCTTGTGCCGCGCGCCGACCTTGACCGCCGGATGTCCGGGCATCGAGGCGAGTTCGGCGGCCGTGCGCAGGAAGCCGCATCCTTTCCATTTCGGGTGACGAGCGGACCTCGCCAGATTGGTGAAGATCGCCTCGACCTTGCGATCCGCGCCGCCTTCGGCAGCATCGAACCAGCCAGCCATCCGCTTCAGATTGGGTTGGTCGCGGCCATCGAGATAGGCGGCGATGAGGTCGTCCTTGCTCTTGAAATGGTAGTAGAGCGTGCGCTTGGTGAGACCCGCTTCCTCGGCGACGGCATCGACGCTGACGCGACCGATTCCTTCGGCATAGAAGAGCCTGGTCGCGGCATCGACAATGCGTTTGCGGGTAGGACTTTGCGTGTCAGGCATGAGCTTAGGTATACCGACTAGTGAATATACACAAGCGGAAAGAGGCATAGTCTTCCGGTCATCAGCATGATGAAGAAGGAAGAGCCAATGACCGATCTTGTCCTTAACGAAACCCGGGATGGGATTGCCATCCTCACCCTCAACCGGCCGGAGAAGCTGAACGCGTTGAACTATGCCCTGATCGATCGCCTGCTTGCGATCCTCGACGACATTGACGTCGATGACAGCGTCCGCGCAATCATTCTGACCGGAGCAGGGGAGCGGGCGTTTTCGGCCGGCGGCGACATTCATGAGTTCTCGGCCAGCGTGGCGGTCGGCGTCGATGTCGCGATGCGTGATTTCGTCATGCGCGGGCAACGGCTGACGGCGAGGCTGGAAGCGTTTCGCAAACCCGTCATCGCTGCCGTCAACGGCATTGCCTTTGGTGGCGGTTGCGAAATCACCGAGGCGGTGCCGCTCGCCATCGCCAGCGACCGCGCTTTGTTCGCCAAGCCGGAAATCAACCTCGCAATGCCGCCGACCTTTGGCGGAACCCAACGCTTGCCCAGGCTTGCCGGGCGCAAGCGGGCGCTCGAACTGCTGTTGACCGGCGACTGGTTTGCGCCGCCGCGGGCGCTTGAGCTGGGTCTCGTCAACGAGGTTGTGCCGCATGCCGAGTTGATGCCGGCCGCGATCGGCCTGGCCAGGCGTATCCTGCGGCACTCCGATCTGGCGATTGCCGGCATCCTCACGGCAGTGGCGCGCGGCCTCAACCAGAGCATCGCCGAAGGCTTGGCTGTCGAGGCCGAGCAGTTCGCCCGCATGGCCCCGACCGCTGATCTGCGCGAAGGGCTGGATGCCTGGATCGCACGCCGCGAGCCGGGCTATGACGACTCGTGGACGCATATCGCCCGGCCGGATGAAGCCAGGCGAGCGTCGCTGGCGCTGGATCAGGGGGCCACCACCAAACGGCCTTTCATGTTGGGGTGAAAGCGGCAGAAATAGTCGACCGGTCCCGCGGCCTTCAATGTCAGGCTTGCGGATTTCTTCGGCGGGATCATCACTTCCCAGCCGCCTTTCACGGTGGCCGTGTGGGCGAACACATCCTTGTTCACCCACTCGATCGTGTCGCCGACCTTGGCCTCGACGGTGGCTGGCGAGAACACCAGCCTGTCGATGATGACCTGGATGGTTTCTGCTCGCGCCGGAACGGTACCGACGGCCAGCGCCAACGCAATCCACAGATGGCGTTTCGGCATGCTCCCGGTCCTTACTTGAGCATGCCGGCGAGGTGCTCGGCGTGCTGCCCATGGCCCTGGAAAATCTTCAGGCCGGTTTCCAGCAGGCTCTTCAGTTCGGCATTCTGCGCCGACGGGATCAAAAGGGTTTCGAGCGCGCCGTTGACCTGCTTGTGGTAGGCGACCTCATTGTCGACATAGGCCTTGTCGAAGGCAGCGCCGTCGAGTTTGGCGAGCTTGGCCCGCTCCTCCGCCGCAGCTTTGGTCAGCGCCTGGCTGGTGGCGTTGTCTTCCGGCGTGACCTTGAGCTTCTTCACCAGGTCGAGCGCCTGAACATTTACAGCCTCGTGATCCCGGACCATGTCCTTGGCGAAATCGACAACCTCCTTGTTCTTCGATTTCTCGATCGCCAGCTTGGCCGCTTCGACGTCGATGACCCCGGCCGTGTAGGCGATGTGGGCGATCTGCGGATCGGTTGGCTTGTCGGCGGCTTGTGCGAATGGGGCAGTGCCAAGCAGCAGCAGGGCGGCGAGCGCGGCAGTGTGTCGGATAGACATGGCATCTCCTTCGTCCGGACGCTGAAATCGCGCCGGACTGTGTTTTTCGGTTGACGTTCATTGGATGCTGGTCAGCGGCAAACGTTCCCGCTGAAATGAACTGAAATCCGGTGAGGCTCAGCTTTCCAGCCCGAGCCGCCGCATCACGGCGCTGGTCAGTCGTTCGCAACGCCGGCCGGCGAAGGGGAAGGCATCGAGCAGCACCGGTCCGATCTGGTCGTCCAGCGCCTTGCGCACGAGGGCGCGCGCGCGGTGCAGCCTCGTCTTGACGGTTTGCGGCCGCACGCCGAGGAGATCGGCGGTCTCCTCGATGCTCAGCCCCTCGATCACCCGCGCCACGAACACCGTCCGGTAGACGTCGGGAAGGCTGTCGGTGGCCTGTTCGACCAGTTGGAGGATCTGCCTTTGCGCCATCGTCCGTTCCGGATCGTCGCTGGGGTTGAGAGGGAACCGGATGATCTCGGCTTGCGGATTTTCCAGCAGTGCCACCGTTCTGCGCCTGTTGCGCAGGCGGCCAAGCGCCTCGTTGATGACGATGCGCGACAGCCATGTGGCGAGCGAGGAGTCGCCGCGAAACGCATCGAGATGGGCGAAAGCCTTGACGTAGGCCTCCTGCACGATGTCCTCGGCCTCGCTGTCATTGCGCACGACGCCGCGCGCGACCCGGTAGAGCCGCTGATTGTGTGTCTTGATGATGGTGCGGAAGGCATCGCCGTCGCGCGCCAAGGCGCGGCGCACAAGCTGCATCTCGCCTGGCACAGCAGAAGGCACGGCCGTCAAGACAGCAGGCATGGCCAGTTTCCTCAACCCAATCTCCGGACCGAACCTCGATTGAGAGATTGGACGCTGTCGCCGGCAAAAGGTTCCCGAAGACTTTTCGCGGGGCCCGGCGGCGGTACCCTACCGCGCGAGTGAAGGCTTGTCAGGCAGCCTGCAGGCGCGCCGTGGCCGCCAACAGATCGGTCTGGGTGATCAGCCCGAGAATCCGTTTGTCGTCGTCGACGATGATGACCGCATGGCTGCGGCCGTCGGTGAGCACCGGCAGCAGACCCATGGCGGCGAAGCCGGCGGCGGCTGTTGCCGCGGGCGATATGACGGATCCGACCGTCCCGGAGGCCTGGGTGAGTTCGCGCAACCCCACGGTGCCTGCCAGCCTGGCCTCCGCATTGACGACCGGCAAGGTCCGGATGTTGTGGTCAAGCAGCAATTGGCGCGCTGCCTCGGTGGAGGTGTGAGTATCGACCGAGATCACATCGCGCGACATGATGTCCTCGCACAGAAGCGTCTTGTGCGCGCGCACCATCGCCTGCAATTCGACCTGCCGCAGCAGCCGGTCGAGATCGTTGCGATCGATATCGAACGTCTCGTCAAGTGCGCCAAGCGCGGCATCGATGTCTTCGGACCGGAAGCCCACGCGCAGCTGCGCCGGCGGGTCGCCGGTGCCGTGGCTGTTCGCCGGCGCTGCAACCGGTACATGCGGATAATTGCGCCGGGCCAGCCTGTGGAAGCCGTAGCCGAGCGTCACCAGCAGGATCGAGTTCAGCGCCACCGGCACGAATGGAAACAGGAAGCCGGCGCTGATGACGGCAGGCCCTCCCAGCACCGCGGTCAGCGCGGCCGCTCCGCCCGGCGGATGCAGGCAGCGCGTGAACGACATGGCGGCGATGGCCAGTGCCACCGCGATGCCGCTGGCAAGGGCGGTTTCGTGGATGAAATGCGCCACGATCACGCCGACCAGGGCCGATATCGTGTTGCCGCCGATGATCGACCATGGCTGTGCCAGCGGACTGGCGGGCACGGCGAACAGGAGCACCGCCGACGCCCCCATCGGCGCCACCAGCAGCGGCACATGCGGGCCGTTGCCGAGCACAAGGCTGGCGATCACGCCGGTGAGTGCAATCCCGATCGTCGCGCCGATACAGGCGACGAGACGCTCGCGCAGCGTTGCG
This sequence comes from Mesorhizobium sp. M0227, assembly GCF_040321855.1. Taxonomy (NCBI): domain Bacteria; kingdom Pseudomonadati; phylum Pseudomonadota; class Alphaproteobacteria; order Hyphomicrobiales; family Phyllobacteriaceae; genus Mesorhizobium; species Mesorhizobium sp. M0227. The sequence continues at coordinate 40,289 of NZ_JAMYSJ010000006.1, forward strand.
CCGGCAAGAATGGGAACAAAAAGGCGGAAAGCCATGGGGTCGAAAACTCTGCCGGTATTCCAGGGGAAGTCGAAAATGTGCTGATCGCACCGCAATGACGCGGCAGCGCTGAATTTGAAAGCCAAACTGATCCGGGAAACCGCAATTTGAGGGAATAGAATTTCGCTAGCGCATGTCGCCCAAATGTGACCTCGGTTTTGGGAGAACGACATGCACAAAAACAAAACCTGAAGCGGGTCGCCTGAAAATCTTCAGGCGCGACACGCTTTAGGCCGCTGCTGCGGCGGTCAGGCCGCGCGAAATATCGGCCTTCAGGTCGTCGACATCCTCGAGGCCGATCTGCAGGCGGATCAACGGACCCTCATAGGGGGCTTTTGCAACGACACGGTCGCCAAGCCAGACCGGCACGGCAAGGCTCTCATAGCCGCCCCAGGAATAGCCGAGGCCGAAGATCCGCAGCGCGTCGAGGAAGGCGTGCTGCTGCTTCTGGCCGCCACCGGCAAGAACGATGGAAAAGATGCCGCTCGAGCCGGAAAAGTCGCGCTTCCACAGAGCGTGATCCGGATGGCTGGGCAGGGCCGGGTGGAGCACGCGCGCCACGCCCTTCTGGCCCTCGAGCCAGGAGGCGATCGCAAGCGTACTGCGCTGATGGTGTTCGAGGCGCACGCCCATGCTGCGCAGGCCACGCAGCACCTGGTAGACGTCGTCGGGCCCGGCGCAACAGCCAAGCGTGCAGAAGCTTTCGTAGAGGTGCGTCCAGCAACTCTCATTGGCCGACACCGTGCCAAGCAGCACGTCGGAATGGCCGGCCGGGTATTTGGTCGCCGCATGGATAGATATGTCGACGCCGTGGTCGAGCGGGCGGAAATAGAGTGGCGTCGCCCAGGTGTTGTCCATCATGACGATGGCGCCCGCGGCGTGCGCCGCCTTGACGATGGCCGGGATGTCCTGCACCTCGAACGTGTTGGAGGCTGGCGATTCCGTGAACACCACCTTGGTGTTGGGCTTGATCAACGCCGCGATGCCGGCGCCGACATCGGGGGCGTAATACTCGACCTCGACGCCCAGCCGCTTCAGCATCGTGTCGGCGAAATTGCGCGTCGGATGATAGACGGTATCGACGATCAGCAGATGGTCGCCGGCCGAGACGAAGGCGAGCAGCGGCACCGTCACCGCCGCAAGGCCCGACGGCACCAGGATCGTGCCTGCCGAGCCTTCCAGCGCGTCTATGGCATGGGCAAGCGCATCGGTCGTCGGTGTGCCGCGCGTGCCGTAAGTGTATTTCTGGGTTCGCGCCGCCATCGAAGCCGCGTCGCGGAAAAGCACGGTCGAAGCATGCACCACCGGCGGATTGACGAAGCCGAAATAGTCGTGCGGATTGTTGCCCGAATGGGCAAGCCGCGTGTTGATGCCCATCCCGCCGTGCTCGCTGCCGTCTTTCGCCATTCTGCGTCGCCTTGTTTGATAAGCCGCTAGCCATAGTGCGGCGCTATGGACCGTGCAACAGCCACCGCCCGCCAGGAGGCGGACTTCGAATATGCCAATTCGTCGCGGCAAAAACAGCGATGCGGGGACGGAGTATTAAACGAAAAACCCGCCTGTGCGGCGGGTTATCGGCGCAAACCAGCACCATGGACGAATATGTACCATAGCTGAGGGCAGGGAGTCAAGAAAAAATTCCTATCAAGAAAAGCGACAGGCACAAAAGCTACCGGCACAAAAAGCTGCTGCCGCCGCCGAACTGGTTGTCGTCAGGTCTTTTGTTGACCTGCGTTCGGAGCCCTTGTCCCCGCCGATCGTTCTATTGTGGGCAGCGGTGAATGGTATATGATCGTCGGCTAATATTAATCGCCGGATTGCTTCGATCAGATGCTGCCGGATGGTTGCTGCCGGTTGACTTCTGGTCCTCCACGATCCGGATCGCGCTCACGAAGCGTGAGCGCGGCAAGGGAGGAATGCCATGCCGGACGTCAAATGGGCCATGAGGGCGAGCGAATTCATCAACTGCAACTGCGCCTATGGCTGCCCGTGCCAGTTCAACGCCATGCCGACATACGGATTCTGCCAGGCGGTCGCCGGCATGGAAATCGAGAGCGGCCATCACGGCGACACCAAGCTCGACGGGTTGCGGTTCGTCGGGATTTTCAGCTGGCCCGGCGCCATACACCAGGGCGGGGGTGAAGCCGCGGTGGTCATCGACGAGAGGGCGACGGAAGCCCAACGTGGCGCGCTGCTTCGCATATTGGGTGGTCTGGACACCGAGCCAGGTGCAACGATATTTCAGGTCTTTTCGACCACTCTGGAGAAATTCCACGATCCGATCTTCGCGCCGATCGAGTTCAAGATCGACGTCGACGCGCGAACCGGTCAGTTGCATGTCGAGGGTATAACCGACGGTCGCGGCGAGCCGATCCGGAATCCGGTCACCGGCGCCGCGCACCAGGCGCGCATCGACTTGCCGCACGGCTTCGAATACGCGATCGCCGAGGTCGGGCGCGGCTGGACCAAGGCGACGGGCCCGATCAAGTTCGAGCTGGCCGATACGCACAGCCATTTCGCCAATCTGCATCTCACGCAGAGCGGCATCGTGCATTGACCTGATCCAATGGGCGATACGGCCCTCGAGGCGGTGCTGAGGCGCGATCGCGCGGTCGTGACGGTCGCGCTCGTCGTGATTGCCGTGCTCGCCTGGGCCTATGTGCTGTGGCTCGCCGCCACCATGGTCATGCCCGGCTCCCCCTTGCCGGACGGCGGAGGCGGCGACATGGCCGGCATGGATATGTCCGGCATTGATATGGGCGCCGCCATGGCGCCCGGCTTCCGGCCCTGGGCATTGGGCGATTTCGCCTTCACCTTCACGATGTGGGCGGTGATGATGGTCGGCATGATGACGCCGTCGGTCGCGCCGATGTTGCTGCTTTATGCCGGGGTCGGCCGCAAGGCGCGGGCGGATGGCCGGCCCATCGCTTCGACGGGATGGTTTTTTGCCGGCTATCTCGCCGTCTGGGTCGTCTTCAGCCTCCTGGCGACCGGTGCGCAATGGCTTCTCGCCCGTCTAGCCTTGCTCGATCCCTCGATGGCGACCGGCAGCGCGATCCTCGGCGGCCTCGTTCTGATCGCCGCCGGTCTCTATCAATGGACGCCGATGAAGGGCGTCTGCCTGCGCCAATGTCAGGCGCCGATCGCGTTCCTGGCCGGCCGTGGCGGATTCCGCTCCGCTCCGCTCGGCGCGCTTCGGCTCGGCATGGATCACGGCGCTTATTGCCTGGGGTGCTGCTGGGCGCTGATGGCTCTGTTGTTCGTCGGTGGCGTCATGAACGTGCTGTGGATCGCCGGCATCGCCATCCTTGTTCTGCTGGAGAAGACGGTGCCGACCGGGCAGCTGATTCCGCGCGTTTCAGGTGCGTTTATGGCTGCCATCGGGATCTGGATCGTCTTTCAAGCCCTTTGAGAACAGTCTTCGTCGGCGGTCTGTATTGGTATGCAGCCGTCAGTAAATTGTCAGATGACAATCTTGGGACCTGGTAGTTCGTCGCACGCGGAGGTCAACAACGACGAGGTATTGCCCGGGATGGATTTCGCTGCCGCGGCCCGTATTGGCCCGGCGTTGGCGTTGCATGAGATTTGCCGCCTTTATTAGCCCTGCTGGCTAAATCGCGGGCGTGTTTGTCTGTAAATCGGGCATTTGCGGCAATCGGTTTTCAAACTCTTTGGGTTTCGGTCATTTCCCTTGACCTCACAGGAATTATCGCCTTCGATGACATTTGTGAACGGGAGGCGGCGCGTCGGTTACGATGCGGGGTTCCGGGATGGGCCGGGATGGGAGCCGCGTTCACACGGGAGAAAAAAATCAGGATTTACTCCTGAAAAACAGAGAAAAGGGTCTGTGGGTCATGAAACATATTGCTATCGGCATTCTAGGCGCCGCCACGCTTGGATTGATGGCGTCCGCCGCGTCGGCGGCCACGCTCGACACCGTCAAGGCGAAGGGCTTCATCCAGTGCGGCGTCTCCACCGGCCTGGCCGGCTTTTCGGCGCCGGACGACAAGGGTGACTGGCAAGGCATCGATGCGGATTTCTGCCGCGCTGTCGCGGCCGCCGTCTTTGGTGACGGCTCCAAGGTCAAGTTCACGCCGCTCAGCGCCAAGGAGCGGTTCACCGCGCTGCAGTCGGGCGAGATCGACATCCTGTCGCGCAACACCACCTGGACCATCAACCGCGATACGGCACTCGGCCTGAATTTCATCGGCGTCACCTACTATGACGGCCAGGGTTTCATGATCAACGCCAAGAAGCTGCCGGGCGTCAATTCGGCATTGCAGCTTTCGGGCGCCGCTGTCTGCGTGCAGAGCGGCACCACCACCGAGCTGAACCTCGCCGACTACTTCAAGGCCAACAAGATGGAGTACAATCCCGTCGTCTTCGAAAAGCTGGAAGAGGTCAACGCCGCCTATGATGCCGGCCGCTGCGACGTCTACACCACCGATCAGTCGGGCCTCTATGGCATCCGCCTGACGCTGGGAGCGCCGGCCGACCATGTCGTGCTGCCCGAGATCATCTCCAAGGAGCCGCTCGGACCGGCCGTTCGCCAGGGCGACGACCAGTGGTACCACATCGTCAAGTGGACCTATTTCGCGCTGCTGCAGGCTGAAGAGCTCGGCATCACCAAGGCCAATGTCGATGAGATGAAGAACTCGGCCAGCCCCGAGATCAAGCGCGTGCTCGGCCAGGAAGCCGATACCAAGATCGGTACCGATCTCGGCGTCTCCAATGACTGGGTGGTCAACATCGTCAAGGCAGTCGGCAATTATGGCGAAATGTTCGAGCGCAATGTCGGCTCGGGCAGCCCGCTGAAGATCGCGCGCGGCATCAACGCGCTGTGGACCAAAGGCGGCCTGCAATACGCGCCGCCGATCCGCTGATCGAAATGTGATCCGGGAGGCAGATCATCTGCCTCCCGGTTTCTCTTTCCAGGGGACGGTCGAATGGCATCGCAGGACGTACTTCGCGAGGAGCCCAGCCGCGGTTCCTTCATCAACGATCCGAAAATCCGGGGCATATTCTTCCAGGTGCTGGTCGTCGTGCTGCTGGTGGCGGGCGTCTGGTGGATTGCCCACAACGTCATCGACAACCTGACGCGGCTGCGCATCGCTTCAGGCTTCGGCTTCCTCAAGGGCCGCGCCGGCTTCGACATCAGCGAGAGCGCGATCGCCTATTCGTCGGATTCGACCTATGGCCGCGCGATTCTGGTCGGCCTCATCAACACCTTGATCGTCGCCATCGTCGGCATCATCACCGCGACAATCATCGGCTTCGTCATCGGCATCGGCCGGCTCTCGCAGAACTGGCTGATCAGGAAGATCTGCACCGTCTATGTCGAGGTCTTCCGCAACATCCCGCCGTTGCTGGTCATCTTCTTCTGGTATTCCGGCGTGCTGGCCGTGTTGCCGGCGCCGCGCGACAGCATCGGTTTGCCGTTCGGCTCCTTCCTCAACCAGCGCGGTTTCTATTTTCCACGCGCCGTGTGGGGCGACGGCTCATGGCTGATCTTCGTCGCCCTGCTCGTCGGCATCGCCATGGCGTGGTTCGTCGCGCGCAGGGCGCGGCAACGGCAGATGGCGACCGGCCAGCAATTTCCAGTGTTTTGGACGTCCACCGCGCTGATCGTCGGGCTTCCGCTGCTCGCCTATGCGCTGAGCGGCTTTCCCCTGAGCTTCGACTACCCGAAGCAGTCGACTTTCAACCTGGCCGGCGGCTTTCAGGTCCGGCCGGAGTTCCTGTCGCTTTATCTGGCGCTGTCCTGCTATACCGCCGCCTTCATCGCCGAGATCGTGCGCGCCGGCATCAGGGGTGTCAGCGCGGGCCAGACGGAAGCTGCCGGTGCGTTGGGCTTGCGGTCCGGATCGATCCTGCGGCTGGTCGTCGTGCCGCAGGCCATGCGCATCGTCATTCCGCCGCTGACCAGCCAGTATCTCAACCTGACCAAGAACTCGTCGCTGGCTATCGCCATCGGCTATCCGGACCTGACGGCGACCGCCGGGACGGTGCTGAACCAGACCGGCCAGGCCGTCGAAGGCGTGGTGATCATGATGGTGATCTATCTGGCCATCAGCCTCCTGACCTCGCTTGTGATGAACTGGTTCAACGCCAAGATGGCGCTGGTGGAGAGGTGAGGTAAGGACATGCAAGAACATGATATGTCCTGGGTGCGAACCGAAATGGTGCTGGCGCAGCCGGCGCCCGCCAGCGTCACCGGCCTCGGCGCATGGGTGCGCAAGAACCTGATCGCTTCTGCCGGCGACACCATTTTGACCATCGTCGGCATCGCCCTGGTGGCGATGATCCTGCCGCAAATCATCAATTGGGCGTTCATCAACGCCGTGTGGACGGGACCGGACCGGACCGTATGCGCCACGGTGGCGCAAGGCGGCATCCAGCCGGATGGCTGGACCGGCGCCTGCTGGGCTTTCGTCAACGCCAAATTCGGCCAGTTCATGGTCGGACGCTATCCCATCGAGGAGCGCTGGCGGCCGATTTTGGTCGCCATACTGTTCGTGGCACTGCTGGTGCCGATGCTTATCCCGAAAGTGCCGCGCAAAGGGCTGAATGCGGTTCTGCTGTTCTTCGTGCTGCCGGTCGTCTCCTTCGTCCTGCTGGTCGGCGGCATGTTCGGCCTGCCGCATGTCGAGACCTCGCTGTGGGGCGGGCTCTTGGTAACGCTCAGCCTGTCTTTCGTCGGCATTGCCGTGTCGCTGCCGCTCGGCATCGTGCTGGCGCTCGGCCGCCGTTCCAAGATGCCGATCATCAAGACGCTGTGCGTCGTCTTCATCGAGACGGTGCGCGGCATCCCGCTGATCACCGTGCTGTTCTTTGCCAGCGTCATGCTGCCGCTGTTCCTGCCGGAGGGTGTCTCGTTCGACAAGTTCCTGCGCGCTTTGATCGGTGTGTCGCTGTTTGCCGCCGCCTATATGGCCGAAGTGGTGCGCGGCGGCCTGCAGGCGATTCCCAAGGGCCAGTATGAAGGTGCCGATTCGCTCGGTCTCGGCTATTGGCAGAAAATGTATTTCATCGTCATGCCGCAGGCGCTGAAACTGGTCATCCCGGGCATCGTCAACACCTTCATCGGCATGTTCAAGGACACCAGCCTGGTCATCATCATCTCGATGTTCGACCTGCTCGGCATCGTCAAACAGAATTTCTCCGATGCAAACTGGGCAACCGCGCAGACGGCGAGGTCCGGCCTGATCTTCGCGGCCTTCGTCTTCTGGCTGTTCTGCTTCGGCATGTCGCGCTATTCAATGTACACCGAACGCCGGCTCGACACCGGCCACAAACGTTAAACAAAAGAACAAGGGGTCCCCCTGTCATGGCCACCGAAAATGCCGTCAGCGCCGAAGAGATCAAGGTCAACGCCGCCAAGATGCAGATTTCCACCACCGATGTCGCCATCGACATCATCGCCATGCACAAATGGTATGGCGAGTTCCATGTGCTGAAGGACATCAACCTGAAAGTGATGCGCGGCGAGCGCATCGTCATCTGCGGCCCCTCCGGCTCCGGCAAATCGACGATGATCCGCTGCATCAATCGCCTGGAGGAGCACCAGAAGGGCAAGATCATTGTCGACGGCAAGGAATTGACCAATGATCTCAAGAAGATCGACGAGGTGCGCCGCGAGGTCGGCATGGTGTTCCAGCACTTCAACCTGTTTCCGCATCTGACCATCCTGGAGAACTGCACGCTGGCGCCGATCTGGGTGCGCAAGACGCCGAAGAAGCAGGCCGAGGAAATCGCCATGCATTTCCTCAAGCGCGTCAAGATCCCGGAACAGGCCAACAAATATCCCGGCCAGCTTTCCGGCGGCCAGCAGCAGCGTGTGGCGATTGCCCGCTCGCTGTGCATGAACCCGCGCATCATGCTGTTCGATGAGCCGACCTCGGCGCTCGATCCGGAGATGATCAAGGAAGTGCTGGAGACCATGGTTGGCCTGGCCGAGGAAGGCATGACCATGCTGTGCGTCACTCACGAGATGGGTTTTGCCCGCAAGGTCGCCAACCGGGTGATCTTCATGGACCAGGGCCAGATCGTCGAGCAGAACACGCCGGCCGAGTTCTTCGACCACCCGCGCCACGAGCGCACGAAGCTGTTCCTGTCGCAGATCCTGCACTAGGCCTCGACGGCCACGAAGAGCCCGGCTGAAACACTGCCGGGCTCTTTTGCGTATGGGATAACAGGCGGGCGTTCGTGTCGCGCCGGAGCGCGTTTGCAGGGCCGCCTTTCATGAAAAGACTGGGACGTTTTCTAGGTCTTCTGTTGGTTGTCGTCGCACTCGCCGTGACGACGGGCACCTTCGTGCCACGGCCGCTGTGGCCGGCGGCCGCCGCCCTGCCCGCCGCGACGCACCACATCCTGGTGCTGAACAATCCGATCCACACCGATATCGCCATCCCGGTCGATGACGCCGTGCGCCGGCGTTTCCATTTCCTGGTCGACGCGGGCATACCGGCCGACAGGCCGGAGGTCCGCTACATCGTCTTCGGCTGGGGCGGCCGCGCCTTCTACCTGGAGACGCCGACATGGTCCGAGTTGAAGGCGGTGCCGGTGATGAAGGCACTGACACTCGACGCCTCGGTCATGCATGTCGATGTCGCCGGTGACATCGTCGAACCGCGCCCTGATATCGCGGGGTTCGACATCACTGAGGATCGGTTCACGGCGTTGCTCGATTTCATCGATGCGAGTTTCCAGCGGGGACCGGAAGGCCCGATCCTCGTTCTGGACGCAGCCTATTCCAGGTTCGACGCCTTCTACGAAGGCAATGGCCATTTCAACGCACTGGTCGGCTGCAACACCTGGACGGCGGCGGCCTTGCGCATCGCCGGCCTGCGCACCGGCTGGTGGAACCCGCTGCCTGTATCGCTCGGGCTGTCGATGAGCTTGTATAATTAGCGTGAGCATTCCGCGAATTGGCGTCGCGTTCCTTCACACCCCCCTCTGTCCTGCCGGACAGAGGGGGGTGCTGTCCCACCAACCGATTGTGCTTGTACGCTCAGCGTCGAATGATCTTCTGAGCCTGCCACCCATAGAGCCAGTCCAGATCCGCCGCGAGTTTTTCCGACGAGCGCACCTTCAGGAACACATTGCGCGCAATCGCCACTGGACCCACGGCATGCCAGGCCAGCCGGTTGACAGCGCCGCGTCGGGCGACCTGCGCGACACGCGGCCGCCGTGACTGCTCCCAGACGGCAAGCGCGGCCAGAGGATCGGCAGGGAAGTCGGCGATGATGTCGGCAAGCGTCGCAGCATCCTCGATCGCCATCGCCGCACCTTGCGCCGCGAACGGGGTCATCGCATGCGCGGCGTCGCCGATCAGCGCGATGTTGCCGGTCGTCCAAGGTTGTTTGCTGTCGACCGTGTGGATCGGCCATGCGGTCCACGGGCCGGCCTGCTCGACCAGGCGGGCAAGTTCTGCCGCGGTGCCGCGCAGGGCGCTGCTCAGGATCCCGGCGTCGGCGTTGCCGGACCAGCCCTCGGCAATGCGGTCGCCCCTGGTGAAGGCCGCGAGATTGAAGGCCGCACCCTTGCTGACGGAATAAGCGACCATATGGAAGCCAGGATGCAGGAAGGTGGTGACGCAGTCCCTGGCGCCGATGGCGGCAAAGCTCTGACCGGCGGCGCTCTCGGCCGCGACGGTGGCGCGCCAGGCCAGTTCGCCGGAGAAATGGTTTCTTCGCGAAGCCGACCCCTTGGCCGAATCGACAAGTGCGCGCACCGACGACCAGACGCCATCGGCCCCAACCAGCAGGAAGCCCTCCGCCTCGACGGTTTTGCCACCGATCTCGGCCGTCGCGGTGATGCCGTGCGGGCCGGTGTCAACGCCGCCCATGCGGGCGCCGGTGGTGAGATGGATATCCGGTATCTCGGCAGCGCGCGCGGTCAGTGCGCGCTGCAGATCGGCCCTGTGCGCGACGAGATAAGGTGCCTGCCAGCGCGTTTCGGCGGCTTGCCCCAGCGGCACGCGCGCCAGTTCGCGCAAGGTCGCGGCCTCCTTCAGCACCACGGCTTCCGGCCGCACCGCCGCCGGCAGCAGCCGGTCGAGTACGCCAAGCTGGCGAAGGATGCGGGTCGCGTTGGGAGAAAGCTGAATGCCGGCGCCTGCCGCTTCCAGGCGCTGCGCCTGTTCGAACACCCGTACCGAGTAGCCGCGTTCGGCGAACGCCAGCGCTGCGGTCAATCCGGCGACACCCGCCCCGGCGATGACAATTTGCCGGGAGCGCGTGTCGTTCATCGGGCTGGTCGCGAAAGACTCAGGCGGCCTGTTCTATGTAGATGCAGCCGGCCGGCAGCGTTTCGGTTGCCTTCAGCTTCGGCGAATAGCGGTAGAGCGTCGAGCAATAGGGACAGACTTTTTCGTTGTCGTCGCCCATGTCCAGAAACACATGCGGGTGGTCGAAAGGCGGATTGGCGCCCGTGCACATGAATTCCTTCACGCCGATGTCGATTGCCTGATAGCCCGCATCGTTCTGAAAATGGGGAATGGAACCGCCTGCCATCGTCGTCTCCTTAACGCAGTCTCGTGTGCATCTGGATCATATCAGGCCTCTTTGCAAGTTCGATGAAATCAAACTGTCGCAAAAGCCTGTCAGAGGATAAGTTAAGCCGGTTAACGCATGGCCCCGAAGACCGACACCGGTTTTCGGCAAGGACCATGCGTCGCCTTGGAGTGGTAGAGCGTCCTTTGCGCGTCCTGAATGACGCGCGGCGCTTTAGCTGGCTGACGGTGTGGAAGAGCGGGAATCATGAACGAACTGAAGCCGGTGCAGAACGAATTCGTGGATGTCGAGGTGGCTCGTCCGGAGGGCGGCAACCCGGACCGGTTTGTCAACCGCGAGTTCTCCTGGCTGCAGTTCAACCGGCGCGTTCTCGAGGAGTCGCTGAACCTCAATCATCCGCTGCTGGAGCGCGTCCGCTTCCTGTCGATCTCGGCCGCCAATCTCGACGAGTTCTTCATGGTGCGCGTCGCCGGCCTCGCCGGCCAGGTGCGCGAGGGCATCACGCTGAAGAGCCCTGACGGCCGCACCCCCGAACAGCAGCTCGAACAGCTGCTGCGTGAGGTCGAGCGGCTGCAGGAAGACCAGCAGAAGAGCCTTTCGGCGCTCACCGTGCTGCTCAACAAGGAAGGCATCGAGAGCATCACCCGCGATGCGCTGACCAAGGACGAGAAAATCTGGCTGGAAGACCATTTCCAGGGGCAGGTGTTCCCGGTGCTGACCCCGCTGTCGATCGACCCGGCGCATCCGTTCCCGTTCATTCCCAATCTCGGCTTCTCGATGGCGCTGCAATTGCGCCATCGCAAGAACGGCGAAGAGATGAGCGCGCTGCTGCGCCTGCCGGTAGCGCTGAAGCGCTTCATCCGTCTGCCGGACCGCAAGCATCACGTCCGCTTCATCCCGCTGGAAGAGGCGGTCGGCCTCTATATCGGCAAGCTCTTTCCCGGCTACGAAGTCAAGGGCTCCGGCACGTTCCGCATCATCCGCGACAGCGATATCGAGGTCGAGGAGGAGTCCGAGGATTTGGTGCGCCTGTTCGAAACGGCGCTGAAGCGGCGGCGGCGCGGTTCGGTGATCCGCATCGAATTCGACAGGCTGATGCCTGGCGAATTGCGCGACTTCGTCGCCGGCGAGCTTGGCGTGTCGTCCAGCCGCATCAGCGTCTTGACCGGTCCGTTGGCGCTCAGCCAGATTTCCGAGATCGTCGCCGTTCCCCGCGACGACCTGAAATTCACGCCCTACAATCCGCGTTTTCCCGAGCGCATCCGCGAGCATGGCGGCGATTGTTTTGCCGCCATCCGCGAGAAGGACATCGTCGTCCATCACCCCTACGAATCGTTTGACGTCGTGGTGCAGTTCCTGCGCCAGGCGATGGCCGATCCGGAAGTGGTGGCGATCAAGCAGACGCTTTACCGCACCTCCAACGACAGCCCGATCGTGCGTGCGCTGGTCGACGCGGCCGAAGCCGGCAAGTCGGTCACCGCACTGGTCGAGCTCAAGGCGCGCTTCGACGAGGAAGCCAACATCCGCTGGGCGCGCGACCTGGAGCGTGCCGGCGTGCAGGTCGTGTTCGGCTTTCTCGAGCTGAAAACCCATTCGAAAATGTCGCTGGTGGTGCGGCGCGAGGACGGCAAGCTGCGCAACTACGTGCACCTCGGCACCGGCAACTACCATCCGGTAACGGCGCGCATCTACACCGACCTGTCCTTCTTCACCACCGATCCGACGATCGCCCGCGATGTCGCCCAGCTGTTCAATTTCATCACCGGCTATGCCGAGCCGACGGATGAAATGCGGTTGGCGATCTCGCCGTTCACGCTGAGAAGCCGCATCCTGAAGCACATTGCCGACGAGATTGCCTACGCGGTCCAGGGGAAACCGGCGCGCATCTGGATGAAGATGAACGCGCTCGTCGATCCGATCATTATCGACGCGCTCTACGATGCCAGTCGGGCCGGCGTCGAGGTCGACCTGGTCGTGCGCGGCATCTGCTGCCTGCGGCCTCAGGTTCCGGGCCTGTCGGAAAACATCCGCGTAAAATCGATCGTCGGCCGTTTTCTCGAGCACAGCCGCATCTATTGCTTCGGCAACGGTCACGGCCTGCCGTCGGACGAGGCGATCGTCTACATCTCCTCGGCCGATCTGATGCCGCGCAATCTCGACCGCCGCGTCGAAACCATGGTGCCGATCACCAATCCAACTGTGCATGAACAGATCCTTGGCCAGATCATGCTGGGCAACATCATGGACAATCAGCAAAGTTTCGACGTATTGGCTGATGGAACCTCCCGGCGCGTCGTGCTGGAGGAGGGCGAGGAACCGTTCAACGCGCAGGAATATTTCATGACCAATCCGAGCCTGTCGGGACGGGGTGACGCGCTGAAGTCGCATGCGCCCAAGCGCATTGCGCAGTTCAAGCGCCGCAAGAAGAACGCAGCAGCGTCCGGCTGATGCTGTCTGATTCCCAGGGCCGGTTGCAGGACCGCCGACCGCTGTCCATCATCGACATCGGATCGAATTCGATCCGTCTCGTCGTCTATGAGGGGCTGGCGCGTTCGCCGACCATGCTGTTCAACGAAAAGATGCTGGCCGGTCTCGGCCGCGGCATCGTGTCGACCGGCAAGCTCGACCCCGAGGCGGTGACGCGCTCGATGGAGGAGTTCCGCCGCTTTCGCGCGCTCTCCGACCAGGCCGGCGCCGAGCATATGTATGTGCTGGCCACCGCCGCCGCCCGTGAGGCTATCAACGGTCCCGATTTCATTCACCGCGCCGAGGACGTGCTGAAGACCGAGATTCGTGTCATCAGCGGCCGTCAGGAAGCCTATTATTCCGCGCTCGGCGTCATTTCCGGCTTCCACCCGGCCAATGGCATCGCCGGCGATCTGGGCGGCGGCAGCCTCGAACTGGTCGACGTCAGCGGCGAAGCGATCGGTGACGGCATCACGCTGCCGTTGGGCGGCCTGCGCCTGCAGGACATGGCGAAGAACTCGCTGGCTCAGGCGGCGAAGATCGCGCGTGACGAACTGGCGAAGGCGAAGCTGTTGAAAGGCGGGCAGGGCCGGCCCTTCTACGCCGTCGGCGGCACCTGGCGAAATCTTGCCCGGCTGCACATGGAAATGACCAACTATCCGCTTGGTGTCATGCACCATTACGAGATCTCGGCCGAAAGCGCGGCGAATTTCCTCAAGCAGGTGGCCAAGGCCGAGATCGAGAAGGTCAAGGGCATCGAAGGCGTTTCCAAGAACCGCCGTTCGCTGCTGCCCTATGGCGCCGTCGTGCTGCAGGAGATCATGGCGGCGATGCAGCCGTCGAAGATCATCGTTTCGGCTCTGGGTGTACGCGAAGGCTTTCTCTATTCGCTGCTCGACGAGGCGGAGCAGAAGGCCGATCCGCTGATTTCGGCCTCGGAGGAACTCGCCCGCCTGCGCTCACGCTCCGTCGCCCATGCGCATGAGCTCGTCGACTGGACCGCCAAAACCTTTGCTGCCTTCGGCATCGACGAGACCGAGGACGAGGCGCGCTACCGCCACGCGGCCGCATTGCTGGCCGACATCGGCTGGCGCGCGCATCCCGAATATCGCGGCAAGCAATCGCTCAACATCATTGCGCACGCCTCCTTCTTCGGCGTCGACCATCCCGGCCGTGCTTTCCTGGCCATGGCCAACGCCTATCGTCACGACGGCATCTTCAACGAAGCCATCGCCCCCGAGATCAAGGCGCTGGCGCCGCCGCGTTATCTGGAGCGGGCGCGCGTGCTCGCCGCGATGATGCGCGTCGTCTACCTGCTGACGGCGTCGATGCCCGGCATCATGCCCAGGCTGAAATGGGAACAGCGCGCCAACGGCGTGCTGGCGCTGGTCTTGCCGGCATCGCTGGCCGATCTCTATGGCGAGCGGCCGGCCGGGCGCCTGGCGCAACTGGCCAGGATCACCAACCGCCGGCTGGTGCTGGCCGTCGAAGGTGGGCCCAGTGGGTCGGTGAAGTAGAGTCGGAGCAGAGCGGATTAGAACCTGCTCGGTCGAGTTTCTTCACACCCCTCTCTGTCCTGCCGGACATCTCCCCCGCAAGGGGGGAGATTGGCTGCTTCGTCGTCGGTGCTTTTTTCTTGCAACATTGAAGATTGGCGAAAGCCTGGATGACATCCGATCTCCCTCGTTGCGGGGGAGATGTCCGGCAGGACAGAGGGGGGTGCTGTCCCGTTGACGTTTCCAACCCAGTCCGTCAGGCCAAACCGCGCCCGTCGACCGACCAGGCTCCCGCGCCAGCCATCGCCAGCGCAACGAACCCGCCTGCTATCGCAATGTCCTTCATCAGCATCTGCTGGTGCAGGAAGGCGAGCATCGCGTCGCCCCCGCCCTGGCCGTAATGGCCGATGAAACCGGCGGCAATGCAGAAGGCGGCGAGCAGCAGCGCCGCGATCCGGGTCTGGAAACCGACCAGGATGAGCAGCCCGGCGATCAGTTCGAACAGTCCCGTGCCCCAGGCGGCAAGCGTCGGCAGCGGCAGGCCGAGGCCGGCGAAATAGCCTGTCGTGCCGGCAATATCGCTCAAAGCTTGGAAACCGGAGGGCACGAACAGGGCGGCGAGCAGCAGCCGGGAGAGCAGGAGCAGCGCGTTGCGGGGCATGTTCACCTCCGTTATCGGCCGCCGGCCGGCCTCGTCCGATGCCCCGATCCTATCAGAAAACTCCGGCCGACAGATCGGCGGGCATGTACCAACAACGAAAAAGCGGCGCGGAAAATTCCGCGCCGCTCTTTCGTTCGGCTATTGCCAGTTTTTGGCTCAGCCGCGCTTGGCGTCGATCGAATAGGCACCGGCGCCCGAGGAAGCCAGCACGAGGAAGCCGCCAGCGATGGCGAGGTTCTTGAGAAACTGGATCATCTGCATCTGGTCGGCCCAACCGGTATGGGCGACCAGTCCGGTAGCGACCGTGAAGACCGCCAGCACCCAGCCGACAATTCGGGTCTTGAAGCCGACGAGGATGGCGAGGCCGCCGAGAAGCTCGATCAGGCCGACGACAATGGCCGTTACGGTCGGCAAGGGCAGGCCGAGTCCGCCGAAATAGCCGGCCGTGCCGGTGATGGCGGTCAGCTTGCCGAAGCCTGAAAGCAGGAAGATGACGGCAAGCAGGACGCGGCCGAGGAGAATGGTGGTCGAGGCATTGGATGCGCCGGAACCGGCGACTGAAGTGTTGATGGACATGGTGGCTCTCCGGGATGGGTTGATACCGGGGAGATAGAGCAAGCCGACTGTTCACCAAAGCCACCAGGTTGGCGACACATTGTTCACAGTACTTACGTTTCCGTGATCGGGCGGCCCGCGCAAAATTCGCTTCGGGTCAGGTCGTGACGGGAGTAAATTCTCCCATCACGAACACCGGGCTTCTGGCTGACGCAATTCCGGACGGAAAACCGCAAGACATTTTTCCTGGAATTGCCTACCCCGGATGCGTCATGTCCTCCGGCCGCACCAGCCGGTCGTAATCGGCCTCGCTGACCAGTCCGGTGGCGAGCGCTTCCTCGCGCAGCGTGGTGCCCTTCTTGTGCGCGGTCTTGGCGATCTTGGCGGCATTGTCGTAGCCGATGGTCGGCGCCAGTGCCGTCACCAGCATCAGCGAGCGGTCGAGTGCCGCCTTGATGTTGTCTTCGCGCGCCTCGATGCCGACGACGCAATTGTCGGTGAAGGAGACCGAGGCGTCGGAGAGCAACTGCACCGACTGCAGGAAGTTGTAGGCCATCAGCGGGTTGTAAACGTTGAGCTCGAAATGGCCTTGGCTGCCGGCGAAGGTGAGCGCCGCATTGTTGCCGAACACCTGCACGCAGACCTGCGTCAGCGCCTCGCACTGGGTCGGGTTGACCTTGCCCGGCATGATCGACGAGCCCGGCTCGTTTTCCGGCAGCGACAGCTCGCCGAGGCCCGAACGCGGGCCGGAACCGAGGAAACGGATGTCGTTGGCGATCTTGAACAGCGCGGCGGCCGCCGCATTGATGGCGCCGTGCGAAAACACCATGGAATCATGGGCCGCCAGCGCCTCGAACTTGTTCGGCGCGGTGATGAAGGCAATGCCGGTGATGGTGGCGATGCGATCCGCCACCCTTTCGGCGAAGCCGACCGGCGCGTTGAGGCCGGTGCCGACGGCGGTGCCGCCTTGCGCCAGTTCCTGCAGGCCTGGCAATGTCAGCTCGATGCGCTTGATCGACGAGGCAACCTGCGCGGCATAGCCCGAAAATTCCTGGCCAAGCGTGAGGGGGGTGGCATCCTGCGTGTGCGTGCGGCCGATCTTGATGATGTGATTGAACTCTCTGCTCTTGGCGGCGAGCGCCTTGTGCAGGTGCTTCAGCGCCGGCAAGAGGTCGTGCACGATGCGTTCGGCGCAGGCGATGTGCATGGCCGTCGGATAGGTGTCGTTCGACGACTGGCTCATATTGACGTGGTCGTTGGGATGCACCGGCTTCTTGGAGCCCATGATGCCGCCCAGCATCTCGATCGCCCGGTTGGAGATCACCTCATTGGCGTTCATGTTGGACTGCGTGCCCGAGCCGGTCTGCCAGACCACGAGCGGGAAATGGTCGTCGAGCTTGCCGTCGATGACCTCTTGTGCCGCCTCGACAATCGTCTTGCCGATCGCCGGGTCGAGCCGCTGAAGGTCCATATTGGCTTCGGCCGCGGCCCGCTTGACGATGCCCAGCGCGCGCACGATCGATGCCGGCTGCTTTTCCCAGCCGATCTTGAAATTGCCAAGGGAACGCTGCGCCTGCGCGCCCCAATAGCGATCGGCGGCGACTTCGATCGGGCCGAACGTGTCGGTTTCGGTTCTGGTCTTTGCAGCGGTCACGGGTCTCTCCTTGTCGAAGTCGGCAACGGCGTATCGCGTTGCACAAACGGCTTCAAGCGGAGATTGCGGGCGGCGAGGATGCGAATCGGTTGAAGGTGCGGCGCTTCTCGCCTTCTCCCCTTGTGGGAGAAGGTGGATCGGCGCGCAGCGCCGAGACGGTTGAGGGGTGGGTGACGGAGTGCCGTTGGCGCCAAGCTGGAACACCCCTCATCCGACCTCTTCGCGGCCACCTTCTCCCACAAGGGGAGAAGGGAAAGAATGCGCGGTTTCGGCCTCTCACCCTAGCGGCGGACCGACAATGTCGATGCCGTTTTCTGCGCAGAGCTGCACCAGTGCCGCGATGATTTCCGGTGTTGGTTGCATCTGCGGCGGCACCTCCGGCTGTTCGGCGGGACGGCTCGCCTGACGCAGCATCGTCTCGAAATCCGAACCGCGCGTGATGGTGAGCGTACGCGCGCCTTCGCGCGATTCGACCCGGTAGGTGTGCGGCAGGCCTTTCGGCGCAATGACGGTTTCGCCGGCTTCAGCAATGCGTTCGTGGCCGTCGATCTGAAAGCGCAGTCTCCCGTCCAGGATGTGAAACACTTCGTCCTCCCTGCGATGCACATGCAGGGGCGGGGAGTCGCCATAGGGCATGCGATGCTCGACGACGCAGGTGCCGTCCTCTCCTGCCGCCGACGAGACGTGGATCGCGACAAGCGTGTTGTTGAACCAGAAGAGTTCCTTGCCTGTGATCGTGCCGGGGGTCATTGTCATGGCCGTCTGATCCTCCTGTTGCCTGTGCCTGCTGGGCCGATGACGATCTAGCCAGGGATATGCCGACAACGGAAATCGAATGATCGTATGGGGCGAATTGATGCGATGAATTTGAACGCGCTCGACCTCAATCTCATCAGGGTGTTCGACGCCCTTCTGCGGGAGAGAAGCGTTACGCGTGCCGGCGAGCAGATCGGCCTCAGCCAGCCTGCCGTCAGCGCTGCGCTCAATCGCTTGCGGCATCTCCTCAACGACCAGCTGTTCGTGCGACGGGGCAATGACATGATGCCGACGCCACGCGCCGAGAGCATGGCCGAGCCGTTACGCGTGGCGCTTCGTGAAATCGAACGCGTCTTCCACTCGGCCAAGGCGTTCGATCCGGTGGAACTGGAGCGAACCTTCACGTTCATGGGTGCGGATTTCTTTTCCATGATGCTGATGCCAACTTTAGCGGCGCGCATCGCGGGTGCCGCGCCGCGCGCGTCGCTAAGGTTTCTCGACAGCGCGCGCGGCGACGTCTCGCGGCTGCTCCAGGACGATGAAATCGACGTAGCGCTCGAGCGTCCGCTGGAGGTCTCCGACTGGGTCTCAAGCACGCCTCTGTTCCATTCACCATTCGCCATCATCGCCGCGAGCGACAACGCTGCGATCAGGCAGGCGGGGATCATGGAAGGCGAGCTTCTACCGATCGAGCTCTTCTGCGAACTGCCCCATGTTCTTCGTTCTATCGATGGCTCGATGTCGGGCTCCACCGACGAGGCGCTCCGCAAGATCGGACGAACGCGCCGTGTAAGCCTGGCCCTGCCGCACTTTCAGGCTGTCGCATTGGCAGTGGCAAACGGAAACCACCTCGCGGCAGTTCCCAGGCAGTTCGCGGTTTGGGCGGCCAAGACCCTGCCGCTCGTCATCTTTGAACCGCCACTTCCCATTGCTGTTCCGGAAATCAGGATGTACTGGCACGCGCGCCACGACGACGAGCCACCCCATCGCTGGGTTCGCGATCAGATCCTGGAGGCGGTAGGCGCACTCGGATTCGTGGAAAGCGGCGCCGCAGAAAATGCCGGCGCCTGGTCTGGTGGCCGGACGGATCAGCCCGCGGTATAGCCACCATCGATCGAAAAGATGCCGCCGCTGGTCCAGGCGGCCTCTTCGCTGGCCAGATAAACCGCGATACCGGCCAGATCGTCAGGGCGGCCGATTCTGCCGAGCGGATAGCTGCGCTCGACATAGGCTTTCAGCTCGGCCTTTGCCTCGGCCGGCAAATTGTCGACGGTCTTGCGCCGCATGGCTGTGTCGACCGTGCCGGGCGCGATGGCGTTGACGCGGATGCCGCGCGGGCCGAGTTCGAAGGCCAGCGATTTGGTCAGCGAGTTCAACGCGCCCTTCGATAGGGAATAGAGGCTCGACGGCCGCTTCGGGATCATCTTGTTGGCGAAGTAGGACGAGATGTTGATCACCGATGCGCCGGCAGCCAGATGCGGCAGCAGGCCCTGCGTGAGGAAGAACACCGCCGTCACATTGAGCGCGAAGGATTGCTGGAACTGCGCCTCGCTGACGGTTTCGAACGGCACCAGGAAAGCCACTCCGGCATTGTTGACGAGGATATCAAGCGGCCTGCCGGATTTTTTCACCTGCTCGACGACGGCCGCGATGCCGGCCGATGTGGCAAGATCGGCCGACAGCGTCTCGATAGTGCCGCCGAGTTGCTCGCGGGCAGCGTCGAGCTTCTTGGTGTCGCGGCCGACGATCAGGACGTCCGCGCCCTCGCGCGAAAAGGCCTCGGCGATCGCCAGGCCGATGCCGTCCGAGCCACCGGTGACCAGCGCGCGCTTGTTGTGAAGTCTCATTCGACGCTCCGAGATTTCTGCCTCGTCGAGAGCACCGTATTGTGGCGGCCGTGGTCAAGCCGTCGGCCTATCCCCGGGTATGAACTTCGACGCCCGCCGGCCGGCAGGCCAGCCGAGGCCGGTTACGCGCCGGCGGTCGCAAGCTCCCGCAGGGCCAGCCGGCCCGCGACATAATTCTTGACCTGGCGGACCGCCTGTTCGCGTGAGACGCTGCCCGGCTGCAGGCCGAGCCGCAGCCAAAGCCCGTCGATCAGCGCGGTGACGCCAAGCGCGATGTCGTCGGCATCTCCAGGCGAGGCGAGGCCGCGCAGGCCCGACAACAGGTTCGAGCGCATGCGCGCATGGATCACTCTCTGGATACGGGCCATCTTCTCGTCGCGCGGCACCTCGGCACAGAGCGACAGCCAGGCATGGCACAGGGGAGGCTGGAACAGATGCGTCTCGAAATTGCCCTCGATTACCGCATCCAGGCGCTCCATCGGCGTACGCGCCCGGCGAAGCCGCGCGATCACCGCCTGGCACAGGACGGCATTGGCCTCGCGCATCGCGTGCTCGAACAATTCCTGCTTGTTGCGGAAATAGTGCAGCACGATGCCCTTGGAGGCACCTGCCTGGGCGGCCACTTTTTCCAGGGTCGCGCCGGCAATGCCTTCGCGCTCCAACACCGCGAAGGCCGCCTGCCGCAGCTCCTTGCGGCGGATATCACTGAGACGCTTGAGTTTCACGGGATCGGTCCATTTCGAATCCACGTTGACATTTTCGTCCGATCAGATCAACAATTGACCCATGGGACAATAAAAAGACCGATTGGTCAATTTGATGACAATGAGGAGAACCGAAATGTTCCGCATCCTTGCAAATGGCGTCTGCCTTGCCGCTCTCATGTTGGCCTCTCATGCGGCCCAAGCGGCCGAGGCCGAGCAGTGCAAGACGGTCCGCATGGCCGAACCCGGCTGGAACGACCTTGCCTTCACCACCGGGGTCGCCAACGTCCTGTTGGAGGCGCTCGGCTATCAGCCGCAAAGCCAGGTGCTCGGCATCAACGTCATCTACGAGGGCATGAAAAACAGGGACCTCGACCTGTTCCTGGGCTACTGGGATCCGGCCATGGTCACCTATTACGAGCCCTACAAGAAGGACGGCTCTGTCGAGAATGTGCGCGTCAATCTCGTAGGTGCCAAATACACCTTCGCCGTCCCGACTTACGCTTGGGATGCCGGCGTCAAGGACATTTCCGACCTGCACAAATTCGCCGACAAGTTCGGCAAGAAAATGTACGGCATCGAGCCCGGCTCCAACCAGTTGATGATGGACGCCATCGCCGATCCCGCCTTTGGCCTGGACGGCTGGCAGGTGGTCGAGTCCAGCGAGGCCGGCATGCTGTCGGAGGTCGGCTACGAGATCAAGGAAAAGCAGTTCATCGTCTTTCAGGGCTGGGCGCCGCATCCGATGAACACGATGTACGACTTGAAATATCTGACCGGCGGCGACAAGTTCTTCGGCCCGAATTTCGGTGCCGCGACGGTAACGACGCAGGTGCGCAAGGGCTATCTTGAGCAGTGCCCGAACGTCGCGCAATTCCTCAGGAATCTCGTCTTCGACATCGATTTCGAGAATGTCGGCATGGGCTATCTGATCAATGACGGCATGAAGCCGGAGGACGGTGCGCTGAAGGCAATCATGGCGAACAAAAGCCGCCTCGACGCCTGGCTCGCCGGCGTCACCACTTTTGACGGCAAGCCGGGCCTCGCCGCGGTCAAGGAAAAGCTCGGCCTGTGAGAGCGGCCGCGCTCGATGGCTTGCCGAAGCAGGATGTGATGGCGGAGCAGGGCGCCTGGGCCAGCCGCAAGCAATTCGTCACTGTCGGCGATCTCGACATCGCCTATGTCGAGATATCGGGCGCCGAGCCGGCACTTCTGTTGGTGCACGGCTTCACCGACACCAGCCGCAGTTTTTCGCTTCTGGCGCCATATCTGGCCGGCCGCCGTCTGATCATGCCGGATCTGCGCGGCCACGGCGCCTCGCAGGCTGGCAAGAACTGCGGCATCGCCGATCTTGCCGAGGATATCGCCGGGCTGATCCAGAGTTTACAACTCGACCGACCGGTCGTCGTCGGCCATTCGCTGGGCGCCATGGTGGCTGTCGCTTTGGCTGCGGGGCACAAGGAGTTGATCGGCGGGCTGGTGGTCCTGGCCGGCACGTTGAAGCCCGATTTCGCGCCGGGTCATCCGCTGGTGGTGAGCGTCGAGGCCCTGCGAGATCCGATATCGCCGACCGATCCGTTCTATGCCTGGTGGCATGCCTGTCGTCCCGACGTGCCCGCAGCCTTTCTCACCGGCTTGGCGCAAGAGGCCTCGGCGATGCCGATCCCGCGCTGGCGCGCGATTCTCGAGGAAATCCGCCGCGCCGACCTGACCGATGCTGCGCGGGCCGTGCAGGCCCGGACGCTGATCATCGCCGGCGCCTGCGACCCGCTGTTCGGCGCGGCGCACCAGCAGGCGTTGCGGTCCGCTCTTCCTGAAGCTCTCCTCGTCCGCGCCGAGGCCTGTGGCCACAACCCGCATTGGGAAGATCCGGCCCTGGTCGCGAAGGCCATAGTCAAGGCATTTGAAGTCTAACGCCCGACCAACGATTGCGATGTGGGCGACAGCCGCAATGTCTCCGTTGGTTTGGTCAGACCAGCTTGCGCGGCCTGCCAAAAGGCCTGCCATGTCGGCGAGGCGGCGAGAGCGGCTTTGTGGCGGGCATGCGCCTCTGCGTTGTCGAAGCCGGTGACGGACATGAAGACGTTTTCATCAGCCCGCACCGGCAGGCGCGGAAAACTGTTTTCGGCATGCTCCGTAACGAAAGCGGCGAGCAGGCGTGCGTCGGCCGTCATCAGGCACGCCGTCTCAGTCTCGAAGCGAGTGGCGAAATCAGCCTCTGTGCCGGGCTGCAAATGATGAATCGCGATGACAACGATGCCGGTCAGCGGTTTGTTTTGAATGGGTTTTTCGTCATCGGCCAGGCTTGGCCGCTGCGCGCCCGCGAGGTCGAAGCCTGCGCCCGGCCACGCCGGCTTGAGCAGCAGCACATCGTCGGAATCGATCATCGTCGCATTGGCCGCATCACTGTGCGCCGCCCAGACCGGCCCGCCATAAAAAGCGGCGAGAGCATTTTTCCGCGCATCCATGCCGTCGAAGCCGCGCATCCAGACGAACATGTCAGGCCGATCGAGGTCCCGGAACTGGCCGATGACGTTCATGCCGGCGTCCTCCTGGCCCTCGATCAGCCTGCCGTCGAAGATGCCGATGAGCGTGTCGCGCCGGCCGGGCTTCAGCGTGTATTGCCGCAACTCGACGACAGGCGAGGCGAGCGCCGTGGGTTTCGGCGCGACGTTCTGGGGCAGGTTCATCCGACATTCTCCAAAACAGGGTGATCGTCCTGTTTTGTAAAACAGACCGGTTGTCCTGTTTTGTCAACATGCTAAAGTTCGGCAATGTCAGCAGAGATGACCGTCCAGCCAAAACCGCGCCCGGGAAAACGCATCAACGACCCTGAAGGCATGCGCAAGAAAGTGCTCGATGTCGCCGAGGACGCGTTCCAGGCGCGCGGCTATCACGCCTCCAGCATCGGCGATCTGATGGCGGCGGCTGATGTCAGCGGCGGAGCGCTGCATCACCATTTCCCGACCAAGAAGGCGCTGGCGCTGGCTGTGATCGACGAGCGTGTGGCGGCAGCGGTCGAAGAGACATGGATCGCGCCGGTGCTGGCGGCGGCGTCAGTGCGCGAGGGCGTGCGCTCGGTGTTCGAGGCCGTGGCGGCGGAACTGGAGCAGCAGGGGTTCGTGCGCGGCTGCCCGCTCAACAATCTGGCGCACGAACTGTCGCTTGCCGATCCCGATTTCCGCCTTGCCCTTGCCGGTATCTTTGGCGGGTGGCGGCAGGCGATTGCCGACAAGGTGCGTGCCGACCAGCAGGCGGGCAAGGACGAGGGCACGGACCCCGAACGCTTCGCCGCGCTGACGGTCGCCGCCTATTCCGGGGCGATGTCGATGGCCAAGACGGCGCAGGATGCCGGTGTGCTGCGGGATTGCCTGGCAGGGTTGGAGCGCAGCGCGCCGTCGCAGGGCGGCTTGGTTGCCAGGCGACGCAACAGGATACTGCCACGGCCGAGAATTATTTGATGTCGGCGGGACAGCACCCCCCTCTGGCCTGCCGGCCATCTCCCCCGCAAGGAGGGAGATCTGCAGCATCGGCGCTCGCTCGTACCTTCACCGGTGGAGATTGGCGAAAGCCGGTGTGACAGCCAATCTCCCCCCTTGCGGGGGAGATGTCCGGGAGGACAGAGGGGGGTGTGCAGGATCGCGACGCAGCCACTTCTCTCGACCTTGCGGCTTCGCTCTGGCTGACACGAGGGGGAAGCGAAGAAGCCTGGGCTCTTACCTACTCGGCCAGCGGCTTGATCGTCTCGTAGCCGTTGACGGATTCCGAACTGGTGCCTTCATCGTAGCGCCGCGCGAGCGCGGCTTGCAGATCGGGAGCATAGAGCGCGGTGAATGAATCCAGCGTCTCGCCGGCACCGTTCTTGAAGGTCTCCTTGACCGCCAGGACATTGTATTTGCAATCGCCCAGACGGAATGTTTCCTTGCCCTTGACGATCAGGCTCAGCGTCTTGGTGCCCTTCGGCGGCTGGTTCAGCGACAGCTCGACGAACTCTATCGTGGCCTTTGCCCCCGCCTTCAGCGGGAACAGCTTGCGCAGATCGGAAAACGGGATCATCGCCTGGCGGCCGGTGTCGCTGTCGCGAAACACCTCGATCAGGCCGGCGAACAGATATTGGGTCTGGGGCGATTGCGATTCGTAGGTGTTGGCAACCGACATCATCCCGCCGGCCACGGGCCGAAATTCGCTCTGGATGCCGGGTCTCGCCAGAACGAAACCCTTCCTGGCGGACTTGGCATCGACGCAACCGGCGGCATGCGCTTGCGCAAGCGAGACATGCCAGACCCGTGGCGTCATGTCGATGATGGCGCAGAGGCGCTGGACGACCGGCTGCTGTCCATGCTGAATCAGCAGATGATGAATCGCCGTTCGACTGGATCGCTTTCCCGACGCAACTTCCTGGTACAGGCTGCAGGATTTGCCGCGGCCGGCGCCTTGCCGCGGCCGGCCTTAGGCCAGACCGGGCAACGCGTCCAGTCGATCGACGCCACCTTCCTGTTCATCGCCGATGTCCATGCCTGCCGCATGGCGAGCGGCTTGAGCCCCAACTGCCTGCAAGAAGGCAAGACCGACGCCGCGCTGCTGCGCAACGTGGCGGTGCTGAATGCGCTTGGCGACAAGGACTGGCCGGCCGAGATCAATGGCGTCGCCACCGGCCTGCGTTCGGCCGGCAAGATAGGCGCGCCGCTCGGCCTTGTCGTCGGCGGCGACATCACCGACGATGGCGGCGGCCAGATCACCCAGCCGAGCGAGGGCACCCAACTGCTCCAGTTCAGCCAGCGCTACAGCCAAGGCGTCGGTCCGGATCGCGTGCACATGCCGGTTTATGTCGGGCTCGGCAACCATGATCTCGACCAGAACGGGCCGCCGCACCATGTCGACTGGTACCGGCGCGAACTGCGCGACTATGTCGAGGTCAACCATCGCGCCGGCGTGTTCTTCAAGCCGCCAGTGCCGGCCACCGACTATGATGTCGACACCGACTGCTACTCCTGGGACTGGGGCGGCCTGCATCTGATCCAGACGCATCGTTTCGCCGGCGATACCGGCCACGGTGCCGAGAGCAGCCTGCCATGGCTGAAGCAGGACCTGGCGACCTATGCGGCGGACGGCCGCCCGGTCGTCCTGTTCCAGCATTATGGCTGGGACACTTTCTCGGTGGAACGCTGGGATGCCGCCAGGAGCCACTTTGATGATGACGGCACCGGTGCGCCGCATTGGTGGAGCGAGGCCGACCGGCAGGCGCTGCTGGCGGCGCTCAAGGGCTACAATGTCGTCGGCATTTTCCATGGCCACCAGCACGAAACGCCGCTGATCTATCGCAGGGACGGGATCGACCTGTTCAAGCCGAAGGCTGCCTATATGGGCGGTTTCGCCCTGGCCAGGGTGACCAGCAACGGCATGGACGTGGTGCTGGGCGAGGCGATCGGCGATAATGGCGAGGTCGTGTTCACCAATGCTTTCAGCAAGGGCTGGAGCACCTGAAAAAGGCGGCCTTCGCGACCGCCTTTCCCTCGATAACAACGCGTTCCTCGATGCGGATCAGAGCGCCTTCCTGACCTTGTCCTTGACGTCGCCATAGGCCTTCTGCACCTTGCCGGCGATCCTGTCGGCCGTGCCTTCGGCCTGGGTCTGCCGGTTGCCGGTTGCCTTGCCGGCGGCTTCCTTGACCGAGCCCTTGACCTGCTTGGCCACGCCCGCGACCTGATCCTTGTTCACCATTTTTGCGCATCTCCCGGGATTTTGAATTCGAAGGAATTCATTGCGGTAGCTAACGAGCCGATGTCGGTTAGGTTCCAGGCGTCGCCCGATCGGCAGATCAGGTCGCGCGGCCGCCGCCTGGGGCAAGGTCGGTGGGCTAGGCTGTGAACACGCGTTGGCAATGGGATTTTGGAGGCCGTGCGTGCGGGGAGAAAAATGGCAGAATTTACGCTCTATATTGGCAACAAGTGTTTCTCCTCATGGTCGCTGCGGCCATGGGTGGCGATGAGGCATCTGGAGATCCCGTTCGAGGAAGGTTTCGTACGGCTGCGCACGCCTGAAACTTTTGCCAATCTGGCAAAAGTGTCGCCGACCGGTCAGGTGCCGGTGCTGAATCACAACGGCAAGATCGTCTGGGAAACCCTTGCCATCCTTGAATATCTCGCCGACCTGTTTCCCGAGAAAAAGCTCTGGCCCGCCGATATCGACGCCCGTGCGCTGGCGCGTTCGGCCGCGACCGAGATGCATTCCGGCTTTCGCGAGGTTCGCTATGGCTGGCCGATGAATTTGCGTCGGCCGAAGGGCCACAAGCCGCTTGACGCCGAGGGCGAGGCGCAACGCGCCCGCATCGAGGCGCTGTGGCGCGAGTGCCGGGAAAAATACGGCAAGGGCGGCCCGTTCCTGTTCGGCCACTTCACCGTGGCTGATGCCATGTATGCGCCTGTCGTCACCCGTTTCGATACCTATGGCGGCACGCTGGCGCAGGATACGCGCGCCTATGTCGATGCCGTGCTGGCAACGCCGGCGATGCGCCACTGGTATGCCGAGGCGGCCAGGGAGACGTGGCCGGAACCCGGCCCGGACGAATAGGATCCAAACGAAAACGCCCCTCGCACCTTTTATCGTGCGGGGGGCGTCTTTGCCATCAACTGTTATTCGATTGCTCTCATGAACTGCTGATGACACCGAATAAATGCGCGTCTGCGCAGATGGTTCCTAGATGCCGGAAAACTTTTTTCAAGTTGGCGCAAGCGCGCTGTTTGGGGTCCGATTTGCCGTCATCTCAGGTGTTTTGGCCAGGTGGTTTGGGAGAATTCCGCAGCTGTGGCTTTATGCAAATTTGACAGCGCCCCAAAAGAAGCCTATAAGCAAATCGTCGATATTTGTTTGACTGACTTTTGTTATCCGCGCTTTCGAGCGCGCCTTTGACGAACTTCCCACATCAAAAATCGGGACAAACGACGTTGTGCATCCGCATGGCGTCGAACGAATATTTGCCATGGAAAGGGTTCGTCATGAGCACCGGCACAGTTAAATGGTTCAACGCCACCAAAGGTTTTGGTTTTATTCAGCCTGACGACGGCTCGGCCGACGTTTTTGTCCACATCTCGGCCGTAGAGCGCGCCGGCATGCGCGACATCGTCGAGGGCCAGAAGCTCGGCTACGAGATGGTCCGCGACAACAAGTCGGGCAAGATGTCCGCCGACCAGTTGAAGGCGGCCTGAAAAACGAATTCAGCTCTCCCGGTGACCACGGATGTACTGGCACCGGTGAGTGGCGAATTCGGGCGCATGGCCGCGGAGACCTGAGTTTCCACGGCATATCATGTGCATAAGCAGGGCGTTCCCGTGCACCCCCGGTGCATCCTTTTGGATGTCGTCTGGTTGCGCGACGCTCTCATGGAAGGTCAGGCGGTGCCTGGCCTTTTTCATTTTGCGCGCCTTACCGCCGAAAGTGCGCTGCGCGCCGGCCTGGACGTGCTAAGGGACGCTCCAGCAATTTGAATTCGCCGCGCGTATTGCTTTGTGCGTGATCCTGACCGAAGACCCGGTCTCGCTCCATCGGCACAGGCTCCTGACAGGAGAAAGATTTGACCACCAGTTCAAAGACAACCGTCGATCAGGCCGTGTCCCTGTTCAGCAAGACGCAAACCCAGTCGATGTCGCTCAACCGCATCAATTCCGAGCGCGACGCCGTCAGCGAGGCACGCGAAGCCAAGACCGCGCGTCTGCGCGAATTGCGCCTGGAAAAGGAGGCCGACGAGATGGCCGCCGCCGCCGCGCTAGCCGCTTTGCCGAAGCGGGCCGGAAGACGCTGATGGCCACCAAACGCGTACCGCCAACACCGATCGCCGCCGACGCAACCATTGCCGACATGGTCGAAGGCCTCGACAAGCCGGTCGAATTCGTCCGGCGTGTGCTGGAAAAGCTCGAACGCTGCAAGCGTGCCCACGGTGATGCCCAGGTGCGCGTCGGCGTGCGCGGCCGCGCCGAATGCCCGAACTACCTGATCGAATATGTCCGTGAAGACGCCAAGACCCATGAGCGGGTGACTTATCAGGACGCCGCCTACAGCGGCAGCACGCATCGCGAGCTGGCGGCCCATCACATCGAGGCGGTGAAAAACTGGTCGCCCGAGGAAATGAACATCACGGCCGTTTCGGCGCTGATCGGCCGCCTGCGCAATCCGCGTGCCCCATCATCGCGCTTCGCCGACGAGGACTGACATGGCCATAAAATTCTCCTCCAAGGATCAGCCGGCAGCCTCGGGTGCCGCGGCAAAACCGGCCAAGCCGGCTGTCGCGCCGAAGGCCGGCGACGCCACCGATGCCGCGACCGATCTGTTCAAGTCGCCGGCGGATTCGCCGAAGGGCAAGACGGCTAAGAAGAAATAGCGCCTTGCCGCAAGACGCCGATCGCAACCCCGCCGCGCCAGGGCTGTCCGCCCTGGTGGCCGCCGCAAGCGTTTTGTCGTCGCAACAGGGCACCTTCGATTGCCAAAGCTGCGGTGCCTGCTGCTCCTATTCGGCCGAGTGGCCGCGCTTTTCCACCGAGGATGACGCACAGCTCGACCGTATCCCGGAAAAATATGTCGCATCAGACCTGTCGGGCATGCGCTGCGAGGGCGTGCGCTGCTCGGCGCTGTCCGGCGAGATCGGCAAGTCGACCGCTTGCGGCATCTATGACGTCCGGCCGGACGTCTGTCGCGCCTGCATGCCCGGCGACGAGGAGTGTCTGATGGCACGCCGGGCGCTCGGATTGCCGGTGTAACGGCCAATCTCCAATCGCCTCCGCTTGTGCGCCGACCCGCAGCCCGATACCTTCCTGGCCGGGTCGGGTGCCGGAGGAACCATCGTGAGCATCGAATTTCTGTTGACGTCGCTGATTGTCGTGGCTTCGCCCGGCACCGGCGTTCTCTACACGCTGAGCGCCGGCCTTTCGCGCGGCGCGCGGGCGAGCGTCATTGCCGCCTTCGGCTGCACGCTCGGCATCATCCCACACATGGCCGCCGCCATCACCGGCCTTGCGGCGCTGCTGCACACCAGCGCTCTCGCTTTCGAGACGCTGAAATATCTCGGCGTCGCCTACCTCCTCTACATGGCCTGGAACACGCTGAAGGAGAAGGGTGGCCTCAGCGTCGAGCAGGATGTGACGCCGCGCTCGGCCGGCAAGGTGATTGCCACCGGCATCCTCGCCAACGTGCTCAATCCGAAACTGTCGATCTTCTTCTTCGCCTTCCTGCCGCAATTCGTCAGCACCACCGAGCCCAATGCGCTGTCGAAGATGCTGGAACTGAGTTCCGTCTTCATGCTTTTGACCTTCGTGGTTTTCGTCGGCTACGGCATCTTCGCCGCCTCGATCCGCAGCCACGTCGTCTCGCGGCCAATGGTGTTGACCTGGATGCGCCGGACCTTCGCCGGCGCCTTCGTCATGCTCGGCGCGAAGCTGGCGCTGGCCGATCGGTAGCGCCACGGGGAGCGGTTCAGTCTCGCTGATCCGCTCCTCTTTGTTGCGCTATTCCGGGCGAAAAGCCGTTATGCGCTTTCGGGGAATTGCTCGGGCACGCTACCCCTTCACATAGCCCATCGCTTCGACGATCCGCCCGCCGGCCACGCGCATGAGGTTGACGCCGCGCAGCGAATTGCCGTCGGTCATGAAATAGCGCCAGCGGATCGTTGCCCGGTCGCCGGCAACGAAGGTTTCCTCGATATCGAAGCGCGTGCCGGCCTGGGTTGCTATCGCCGCCCAAAGCCCGACGCACGCCGCTTGACCGGCATAACGGGCGCCGTCCGGCGCTGGCACGGTGTTCTCGATCACGCAATCCTCAGCCACCAGCTCGGCGAGTGCCGAAGGATCATGGCGTTGGAATACGTCGTTGTAGCGCCGCATGATCTCGGCCGTCTGCTGGGACAGGTCGTACGCGGCTGCGTCCATGACAAGCTCCTGTGTCATCTTCTTTCTCCTGGCTTCATTGGCCTTTGGTGGCTTCGACGAGTGTTGCCTTGAGGGTGATCTGGGACACGCCGGCAAGGGCCCGCGAGACGAGGCAGCCCGCCTTGGCGGACTGTGCAAGGCGCTCGAATTCATCTTCGGCAAGTCCCGCGACCTCTGCCTCGGTTTCGAGTTCGATGCGGGTGATCGTCGGACCGGCAGCGGTTGCGCCAAGATGCACCTTGGCGACGGTGCTGATGCTTGTCGGAACATGATTGGCGTTGCCCAGTATGGCGCTCAGCGCCATCGAGAAGCAGCCTGCATGCGCTGCGGCGATCAGTTCCTCCGGATTGGTGCCCGGACCGTTCTCGAAACGCGACGGGAAGGAATAGGCGCCTTCGAAGACGCCGCTGCCGAGCCGCAACCGTCCCGAACCTTCCTTCAGCGTCCCCTGCCATTTGGCCGAGGCTTCACGAATTGTCATTGTCGTTCTCCCTTCGCATGGCATTCCTCAGGAATATATAGACTGATCTACATATTATGTAGACCGATTGTCATATTCTGCGCAAGGCCTATAATGATTCCTGCTGACAGAGGTTGACATGGCCAACGACACCCGCACCCGCATACTCGAGACGACTGGGCTGCTGCTCAGGCAGCGCGGCTATCACGGCACCTCGCTCAACGACATATTGAGCGCCAGCGGCGCACCGCGGGGCTCGCTCTATTTTCATTTTCCCGGCGGCAAGGACCAACTGGTCATCGAGGTGACGCGCGCTAGCGTTGCCGACGTGACGGAGAGGCTGGGCGAAGCGCTGGCTGCCGAAAAGGATCCGGCGGTGGCCGTCCATCATATCTACCAGTCGGTCGGGCGCATGCTGGAAGACAACCAGTTTTCGCTCGGCTGTCCGGTCGCGCCTGTCGTGCTGGACTCGCCCACCGACGTGCCGGAACTGGCGGAGTTGTGCCGCTCGGCCTTCGAACAGTGGATAGGCCTGTTGCGGGACGCCTTCGTCAGGGCAGGGGTGCCCGAGCGCCGCGCGCATGCATTGGCACTGCTGGTCGAATCGTCGCTGGAAGGACTGATGGTGATCGCCCGCGCCACCCGCGACCGCGCCCCGGTACAGGCCGTGGCCGATGAGGTGGCGGCGCTGATCGAAGCCGCGGTGGTTGCCGGCGAGGTAAAGCAACGCGCGGATGCCGCCGTCTGAGAGGCCACAACGACCGCTGCGCAAAACAAAAAGGGCGGCATCTCTGCCGCCCTTTCCGTATCTGAAGGCTGATAGGGCTGGATTAGAAATCCATACCGCCCATACCGCCCATACCGCCGCCCATGCCGCCAGGCATGCCGCCGCCGCCAGCCGACTCCTTCTTCGGAGCCTCCGCGATCATGGCTTCGGTGGTGACCAGCAGGCCGGCGACCGAGGCCGCGTCCTGGAGAGCGGTGCGGACGACCTTGACCGGATCGACGATACCCATGGCGATCATGTCGCCATATTCGCCGGTCTGGGCGTTGTAGCCGAAGGTCAAGCCCTTGTTCTCAAGGATCTTGCCGGCAACGATCGATGCTTCCGCACCGGCGTTGGCCGCGATCTGGCGGGCCGGAGCCTGCAGCGCACGACGAACGATGTTGATGCCGGCGGCCTGGTCGGCGTTGACGCCGGTGGCCTTGATGTTGGCCGAAGCGCGCAGCAGGGCTACGCCACCACCAGCAACGATGCCTTCTTCGACGGCCGCGCGGGTCGCGTTGAGGGCGTCATCGACGCGGTCCTTCTTTTCCTTGACTTCGACTTCCGTCGCACCGCCGACGCGGATCACCGCAACGCCGCCGGCGAGCTTCGCCAGACGTTCCTGCAGCTTCTCCTTGTCGTAGTCCGAAGTGGTCTCTTCGATCTGCTGCTTGATCTGGGCGACGCGGCCCTGGATCTCGGCCTTCTTGCCGGCGCCGTCGACGATGGTGGTGTTCTCCTTGGAGATCGACACCTTCTTGGCGCGGCCGAGCATGTTGAGGCCGACGTTCTCGAGCTTGATGCCGAGGTCTTCCGAGATGACCTGGCCACCGGTGAGGATGGCGATGTCTTCCAGCATGGCCTTGCGGCGATCACCGAAGCCCGGCGCCTTGACGGCGGCGATCTTCAGGCCGCCACGCAGCTTGTTGACGACCAGCGTGGCCAGAGCCTCGCCTTCGACGTCTTCCGAGATGATGAGCAGCGGCTTCGAGGTCTGCACGACGGCTTCGAGAACCGGCAGCATGGCCTGGAGGTTGGACAGCTTCTTCTCGTGCAGGAGGATGTAGACGTCCTCGAGCTCGGCAACCATCTTGTCGGCGTTGGTGACGAAGTAGGGCGAGAGGTAGCCGCGGTCGAACTGCATGCCTTCGACGACTTCGAGTTCGGTCTCGGCGGTCTTGGCTTCTTCAACCGTGATGACGCCTTCGTTGCCGACCTTCTGCATCGCTTCCGCGATCATCTTGCCGACCGACTCGTCGCCATTGGCCGAGATCGTGCCGACCTGGGCGACTTCCTCGGAGGTCTTGATCTTCTTGGCAGCCTTGCCGAGCGCCGCGACGACTTCGACGACGGCCAGATCGATGCCGCGCTTCAGGTCCATCGGGTTCATGCCGGCGGCAACGGCCTTGTGGCCTTCCTGGACGATCGACTGTGCCAGAACGGTTGCGGTCGTGGTGCCGTCGCCGGCGATGTCGTTGGTCTTCGAAGCAACTTCGCGGACCATCTGCGCGCCCATGTTCTCGAACTTGTCTTCAAGCTCGATTTCCTTGGCGACGGTGACGCCGTCCTTGGTGATGCGCGGGGCGCCGAACGACTTGTCGATGACGACGTTGCGGCCCTTCGGGCCGAGCGTGACCTTCACCGCGTCGGCGAGGATGTTGACGCCGCGCAGCATGCGCTCGCGGGCATCACGGGAGAATTTTACGTCTTTGGCAGCCATTTTTAGCTCCTGGCAGGGGCTTTGATCGAGCCCGGGAATTCAGTTGACGGAAAGGCCTGATATCAGCCGATGATGCCCATGATGTCGGATTCCTTCATGATCAGAAGGTCTTCGCCATTGAGCTTGACTTCGGTGCCCGACCACTTGCCGAACAGGATGCGGTCGCCGGCCTTGACGTCCAGCGGGACCAGCTTGCCAGCTTCGTCACGAGCGCCGGAGCCGACAGCGATGATCTCGCCTTCCTGCGGCTTTTCCTTTGCCGTGTCGGGGATGATGATCCCGCCAGCGGTCTTGGATTCGGATTCGACCCGGCGAACGACCACGCGGTCATGAAGCGGGCGGAACTTCGACTTTGCCATTTTTTCTTCCTCGATGAGAACGGTGAGAAACAGTTCCTCCATCCGGCGGCGCCGGACATATGAGTTAGCACTCACCAATGGAGAGTGCTAACGTGGCGCTGAAATAGGCTGACGGCGCGCCGGAGTCAAGGCGCTCGGAGCGCCTCTTGGCGGCATGATGATGAACTTACCGGTGCCTGGCCGAACCGAGTACCAGAAGCGGGCACCGTTCGGCCAGCGGATAGCTGCCGCTCGGCACGACGCGCACCTCGCCGAACCAGTTGGCGGCCTCTTCGATCAGCGTGGCCAGGGTCGCGAAACTGTAGCTTATGTCCGAGCCGGCATAGACGTCGATCGTGTTGATCGAGGTCATGCTCCAACCCGTCCTTGCGGCAAGAGCTTCGCGGTCTGGGAACAGGCTGCCGAAGGTATCGCGGATCGTTCCCACCTTGATGGTGAAATCGCGGTCGTTCGTCGTGGACGCCATCGCGATCCGCCATTTGAGCGCGTGGAAATTCTCGACCCCGCCGGCCAGAACCAGAGCTTCGATGCCGCGCAGATCATCTGCCGTTTCCGGTCGTGCGAAGACGCGGATCGCTGCGCGCCTGCCAGGCTTCAGCACCCTGGCGACCTCGCCAAACAACGAACTGCGCGCCGCCTGGGAATCGACCGCCGACAGGCATCCGTCGCCGATGACGGCGTCGATGCTTGCGTGATCCACGGGCAGGTCAAGCCAGTTGCCGGCGATTGCCCTTCGCGAGCCGTCGTCGCCGGCCCATACGCCGGAAATCATGGCCGCCGACTGGTCGACCGCCAACATCGACTTGCCCAGAATTGCCAATTCCGGGGTCACCCCCAAGAGCAGGACATCGGCATTTCCGAGATCAAGTTCGCGATCGAATATAGCGACGGTTTCCGCTGTTGGCCGGAGCGGCGCTTCCAGAAGTTTCCAATGGCGGTGGTAATCGTCCCAATGATTTGTCATGCAATTTTATTAACCCCTGGACGCCTGGATTTAGATACCCGCCGGGGCTTAATAGAGGTCGTCGGACAAGCCAAGACATTTCAAGAATTTACAGACAGTCCAAGAGGTAGATAGTGGCGCGCATCGTTGTGATAACGCACGAGCATGACAGGTTCCTGGGCAGGCGCGACATCCTGCTGCGCACGAGCAGCCCATACATGCTGTTCGACATTCTTGCGGAATTGAAAAGGCGCGGCCACTCGGTTCAGGTTCAGCAAGGCCTGTCGAAGCTGGTCAGCGGCGATATGGCGGTATTGCATGTCGATGCCACGGTGACGCCCACGGACTATGTCGACTACGCCCGGAGTTTTGCCTTCTGCCTCAACATCGGCGCCGACGACATATCCAAGCGGCGGATCAGCGGCGCATTGGTCGACAGAACCGATAGCTGGCAAGGTCAGGTGATCGTCAAAAGCAATCTCAACAATCGGGGTATTCCGGAGACGCTCCTCAACCGGCGATCCGAGCGCGCCGGGAAACAGCAGCCGTTTCCGCGTTTGCCAACCTTGCATCCTTATGAGGTCCATGGATCTCTCGGCGACGTTCCAGATGGCGTCTTTGATTGCGACGATCTCGTCGTGGAAAAGTTCATTCCGGAGAGAGAACCCGACGGTTTTGCTGTTCGTTTCTGGGTGTTTTGCGGAGAGCGCGAGCGCTGCACCCGCTACGTCTCTCCGAACGGGCTGGTCAAGGCATCGGAGACGATCCGGCGCGAGCCCGTCCCGGTGCCCGACCAATTGCGTGAGCGTCGGCGTGAACTCGGCTTTGACTATGGAAAATTCGATTTCGTCATGCATGAGGGCAGGGCCGTCCTCCTCGACGCAAACAAGACTCCCGGCCGTCCGCAAAATCTCGTCAAGATGTTCGCGGCCGGCGCTTTCGATCTGACACACGGCTTCGAAGGCCTCATCCCTCGAGCGAAATAGGCCGCGGCTGAGATCGCCACGGCTACAAAAACAGCCGCAGCTGGGTGTGAATGATAGACCGGTAATCCTCGATGGTCTGGCGGCTTTCCGGTTCGCCCTCGGCGAGCGCCAGGCGCACCACGCCGCCGGCGAGCTGGAAGATCAGCAGAACCATGCGTTCGAACTGCTCGCGCCTCTCGGGCTCGAGCAAGGCGATGACGTGGTCGCAGAACATTTTGGCTTGGTACCGGGTTTCCGCGATGTCGAGGTTCTTGAGCGCCTTGTCGGCCTGGATGGCGTTCTGCAGATCCTGGATGGCCGGATCGCCGGCGACACGGTTGAGATAATCATCGAGCAGCCGGTCAGCGGCCACGATCACATCCTTCGCCTCGTGGATTTCGGCGATGATCGTCGTCAGCCGTGCCCGGCTGACCTCTGAAAACCGTTCATAGAGCATCGCCAGGATCGCCGATTTGTTGGGAAAATAGTGGTAGACGGTGGCGATCGGCCCGCCCGCCAGCATGCCGACCTCCTTCATGGTGACGGCGTCGATACCCTTTTCCCCGATCAGCCGCATGGTCGTCGACAGGATCGCGTCGATGCGCTCGCGGCTGCGTTCCTGCTTGGGCCTGCGCCTCGGCTCGGTCGCCATTCTTTTCAATTCGGTCATGCACCGATCTTTCGCACGATTTTCAAATTCCGGTTGACAAGAAATATGATCAAGTATCAGTTTCTGAAATACTGACAGGTTGTCAGCTTTTTTGCCGCACGGCAAGGACGTTGGGAGGCGCCTTTGGCTTCGACAGACACCGGCCATGCAGGCAGTGGCGACTGGCTGGTCGGTAATCCGACCGGCTGGCAGCTTGCCTCGGCCCTGTGGATCGGTTCGGTCGGCCTGCTCATCCTCGGCCTGCAGCCGGTGCTGCTTGGCGCCCTTTATACTGAGGGCCATGTCAGCGGCGACGCACTGGCGCTGGTCGCCACCGCCGAGATGATCGCCATTGCCATCGGTTCGGCCGTCGTGGCGATGCTGCTTTCGGCCCACCACATGCGCTGGAAAAGTGCCGTCCTTCTGCTGCTGCTGGCGCTGGCCAATATCTGGACGGCCTATGCCGCGAGCGCCAACATGCTGATTGCGGCCCGCGCCCTGGCCGGGCTCGCCGAGGGCGGTCTGGTCGCCATCGCCACCGAACTGATCGCCCGCTCGCGGCGCGCCGAGCGCATCGGCGGCTATTTCGTCACCATGCAGACGCTGGCGCAATGCGCGCTCGCCTTGTTGCTGGCGCTCTATGTCATCCCCGCCGCAGGGTCGGCGGGCGGCTTCATCGTGCTTGCCGTCGTCTGCGTCGTGTCGCTGGCGGTCGCCTTCACTGTTCCCGGTGACTATGCCGACCTGCCCAAGGCGGAGAACCTGGCCAATGTGCTGACGGTTCCTTCACTCACCGCGCTGCTGTCGGTCTTCTGCTATTTCATGTTCTTCGGCGCGGTCTGGGCTTTTCTGGAGCCGCTTGGCGCGCAATACGGCATCGATGGCCGCACCGTCGGCCTGATCGTCTCGGCCAGCCTCGCCGTGCAGGTCCTGGGGGCGATGACGGCGACGGCGTTCGAGGCGCGCATCGATTATCGCCTTGCCATCGCGGCGATCGGCGTCGTCGCGCTTGTCAGTTCCCTGGTTCTTGCCAGTAGCCCCGGCCTGACGACGTTCTGGGTCGCTGCCCTGGCCATGGGCTTTATCCTGCTGTTCATCGTGCCCTACCAGATCCGTCTGGCGATTACCGCCGACGAGACACGCACCACCGTGCTGCTGGTGCCGGCAGCCCAACTTTTCGGCCTGGCGATCGGACCCATCGCGGCGTCGCTGCTCATTGATGGCAAGGATTTCCGGCCGGTGCCGGAATTCGCCGCCGCCAGTGCGGTGGCCAGCGTGGCGCTGCTCGGTCTGTTCGTCCTTGTGTCGCGTCGCCGTCGTGCGGTTGCCTGAGCGGGGAGGTGGGATGTCAAACATTTGGAGCAACTGGTCGGGCTTTGTAAGTGCCGAGCCCAAGCTGATCGCCAGCCCCGGCGATGCCGGTGAGCTCGGTGATCTCGTCCGGACCGCGCCTGGCCCGGTGCGCGTCGCCGGCGCCGGTCATTCCTTCACGCCGCTGGTGAAATCGCAGGGCACGATCCTGTCCCTGGAGAGACTGGAAGGGCTGGTCTCGCACGACGCTGAAAAACATCAGGCGCGGGTGCGGGCAGGGACCCGGCTCGGCGCGCTGATGGGCATCCTGCAAGGTATTGGCCAGGGCCTGCCCAACATGGGCGATATCGACCGCCAGGCGATCGGCGGCGCGCTGGGCACAGCCACGCACGGCTCGGGACCGACGCTCGGCGCCTATCACACGCAACTGGAGACGGTGCAGATCGTCGACGGGCTTGGCAAGCTCCGCGACTTCAAGCGGGCAGGGGATCAGGACATGATCCATGCCATCGGTGTCGCGCTCGGCGCTTTCGGCGTGCTCACCGAAGTGACGCTGAACAACATCGCGACCTACCGGTTGCGCCGCCGCAAATGGGTGCTGCCGATCACCGAGATGCTGCGCGATTTCGAGGCAATGATGGCCGCGCATCGCTCGGCCGAATTCTACTACATTCCGTTTTCCGGCTATGCGCAGTTCATCGCCAGCGATTTCAGCGACGCCGCACCCACCACACGGCCGCCGGAAGAGGACGAGGCGGGTTTGAGGACACTGCGCAGGCTGCGCACCTCACTTGCCTGGCTGCCATCGCTGCGTGGCCGTCTGATCCTGGGCGCCATCGCCAAATTGCCGGCCGAGGACTACGTGCAGGACTGGCTCAACGTCTATGCCAGCGACCGGCAGACCAAGTTCAACGAGATGGAATATCATTTGCCGTTCGAGGAAGGGCCGAAGGCGCTGGCCGAGATCATCGAGCTGACCGAGAAGCGTTTTCCCGAGGTCTATTTCCCGATGGAGGTGCGCTCGGTCGCGCCGGACCAGTTCTGGCTTTCGCCATTCTACAACAGGCTGACCTGCTCCATCGCCATCCACCATGATGCAGCGAACGATCCGTTGCCGTTCATGCGGGCGGCAGAGCCGATCTTCCGCAGATATGGCGGCCGGCCGCATTGGGGCAAGATGCACAGCCTGAAAGCGGCGGATCTGAAAAAGCTCTACCCGCGCTGGGACGATGCCATGGCGGTGCGCCGCGACGTCGATCCGCAAAACCGCTTCGTCTCGCCCTATATGGCCGGCCTGTTCGGCATCGAATGATGAGCACCTATTTTTCCACCCTGTCCGATGCGCTGAAGGAAGCCGGCATCTTCCAGCCCTGCCTGCTGCTCGATCGCGACCGGCTGGACGGCAACATTGCCCTGGTAAAGGAGAGACTGGATCCCGGCCTGGCCGTGCGGCTGGTCGACAAATCGCTCGCCTGCCTGCCGCTGCTTGCGCATATCGGCAAGGCGCTCGGCAGTGAGCGCTTCATGACCTTTCACCCGCCGATCAGCGAGGCGGTGCTGAAGGCGTTCCCGGATGCCGATCTGCTCTATGGCAAGCCGATGCCGATCGGTGCGGCAAGGGCTGCGCTGGTGAAGGGTAATGTTGACTGGTCGCGTGTCTGCTGGCTGATCGACAGCGAGGAGAGACTGGCGGAATATGGCGCCCTCGCTGGCGAACTCGGCATCGGCCTGCGCATCGCTTTCGAGATCGATGTCGGGCTGCATCGCGGCGGGTTCGCCAATCCTGAGGCCTTGTCGAAGGCGTTGAGCGCGTTGCCGGCCCGGCTGCATTGCGAAGGCGTCATGGCCTACGAGGCGCATGCGCCGCTCATTCCCGGCCTTTTCGGCGGACCGGCAAAGGCATTGGCCAAGGCGTCGGCGCAGGCGTCGGCGTTCGTCGCCTGTCTCGGCGCCGACCAGCGCCGTATCCTGAACATCGGCGGCAGCAAGACCGCGCTGCTTCATCATGGCGGCATGGCCAACGAGGTTTCGATGGGCTCGGCCTTTGTGCTGCCCAGTGATTTCGATACGCCAGGCCTCGACGGCTTCCAGCCGGCGGCCTTCATCGCCACGCCGATCCTGAAAATGGTCGAGCCGATGCTGCCTGGCCCGCCGGCCGTCACCCGCCTGCTGCAGGCGCTCGGCCGCTTCCCGCGCAAGGGCTGCTATCTCTATGGCGGCAAGTGGATGGCCGAGCCCGTCTTCCCCGAAGGCATGAAGGCGAACGGGCTGCTCGGCCTGTCCTCCAACCAGCAATTCATGGGCTTGCCCGCCGACGCGACCGCAAAGCCCGGCGACTACGCGTTTCTAAGGCCGACGCAGAGCGAAGCCGTGCTGCAGCAGTTCGGGTCGATCGCTGTGTTTTCCGGCGGCGGGATAGTCGATCGCTGGCCGGCGCTGCCGATGGCCTGACCGACTACGCCTTCACCGGTATCCAGATCTCCAGCCCGCCATTGCCGCTGCGTGGGTCGAACTCAGGGCCGTAGCGTTCGAATTCCGGCGCATCCGATATCTCGTGGCCGGAAGCCGGCAGCCATTTGTTCCAGATCGTATTGACCGTGCGGCGGATGGTCGAGATGTGTTCGCGGTGGGCAAAGACCGCATATTTCTGCGCCGGCACCCGCACCCGGCTGAATTCCCTCGGCAGGTCGGAAAAATCAGACACTTCGACGCCGGCGATGTAGTCGAAATTGCCGGCATCGTCGCCGTTGACGCAGACGCCATAGGCGACGTCGCCGGCCTCGCCCGGAATGTTGCCGATATAGGGGCCGAAGCGCTGCCATTGCATCGGAATGGCGGCGCTGGTTTCGCAGCTGTAGCGTTCGCCGAGGCCGGCGATCAGGAACGGCCGGCTGGTCTCGAAACGCGGTGGTTCGAGATTGGTGAGGAAGGACTGGTCCATCAGGATCGGCTCCACGAGGTCGAGCTTGTCGAGTGTGCCTTGCGCGCGCACCAGTTCCGGCGTGGTGCCGAACTGATCGCGGAAGGCACGGGTGAACGCCTCATGCGAGTTGTAGCCGGCGTCGAGCGCGACGGAGAGAATGTCGGGCGCCCCGCCGGCCAGCTTGCGCGCCGCCTCGGTGAGCCGGCGTGAGCGCATGTAGCCCATCACCGAGCGGCCCGTGGCAGCGCCGAAAGCCCGCGTCACATGAAAACGCGACACGCCGCTGCTTTGCGCGACATCGTCAAGCGAGATCGCCTCCGGCAGATGACTTTCGACGAACCACAGCGCTTTCTCGGTCGGGTTCATTTTGCTCCTCGCATTGGCCAGATCATCCTGCCGTTTCCTGGCGCGGCCAGTTTGATCGAAATTGCGCATCCCGCGCAATCGAACCGATCCCGTCACAGTCGCACACCGATATGGCACAGCGGTCGAGCGCCCCTTGCCGCCGACGAGCCAAATTCGGCAGGCTTCGCTTGACAGCGCCAGGCGGCATCCTCTAAATGCGTAATGTTATTACATATCGAGAGCGTGAAATGCATGTTTCCCCTAGCCGGCCCACCACTCCGTCCGAGAAATCCATTGCGAAGCGATTGGGGGAAATCTACGCTGAAGCGGTGATGGTCCCCGAGTCGAAAGGCGAGGGGTGAAAAGGGAACACGGTGAGATCCCCAGGGGTCGAGGCCGTGGCTGCCCCCGCAACTGTAAGCGGCGAGCAAAATCCGTGAATGCCACTGGCCGGCAAGGCTGGGAAGGCAGGATGGCGCAACGACCCGCGAGCCAGGAGACCTGCCATCACTGAGTTGACCGGACGGGGTGTGCCGGGAGGAAACGCGAATCCCGGTCTTGTCGGCCGCTTCGCCAGCTTCCTTCCGTCGCCAGTTTTGGAAAGTGACGGAAAGTTGGACGGCTCTATCGATCATCGCATCATCGTGTGCACGCTTTGCCATCCCGGCAATCTGGCGGGCAGCCGATGACCGTAGCGCTTCTCGAAGCACATGACCTCTGCGCCATGGCCAATGGGCGGGATCTGGTCCAGGCGGTCAGCTTCTCGGTGGCCGCTGGCGATCGCCTAGCCATCATCGGTCCCAACGGCGCGGGCAAGACGACGCTGCTGCGCATGCTGTCGGGCATGCTGCGGCCGAGCTCCGGCGAGGTGAACCTCGGCGGGCGCCGGCTGGGCGGGATTTCCGCCGCCGAGCGGGCGCTGCATATCGCCGTTGTCGGCCAGACCGACCAGCCCGATCCGCGGCTGGCGGTGATCGACTATGTCGAGCTGGGCCGGGTCCCGCACGCTCGGCTACGGCGCAGGAGCGAGGAGCGTGACATTGTCGTCGATGCGCTGCGCCGGACCGGCCTGCTGCCGCTGCTTGGCCGCACCATCGGCTCGCTGTCGGGCGGCGAGCGCCAGCGCGCCCAACTGGCCCGCGCCATCGCCCAGCAGCCAAAGATCCTGTTCCTCGACGAGCCGACCAACCATCTCGACCCGCGCGCCCGCGGCGAACTGCTCGACCTCGTGGCAGGCTTCGAGATGACGGTGATCGCGGTGCTGCACGATCTGGCGCTGGTGGCACCGTTCGCCACCAGGGTGGCGGTGATGAACCATGCCCGTCTGCAAGCGCTCGCCGCACCGCGCGAAGCGCTGACCCAAAAGCTGATTCGCGAAATTTTCGGCATCGATGTGCTGCGTCTGCGCCATCCGACCGAAGACCGCGAACTGACGGTGTTCGATGTTCCGAACCGTGCCGCGCCGCCATCCTGATTGAAGCCGTCCCATATCGATCATCCCGTCCACAGGAGCAAACCCTTGAAACGCCTTGCTTTTTCGCTTGCCTTCTCGCTGCTGGCCTCGACAGCCCTGGCCTTCCCGGTAACTGTCGACAGCTGCGGCAAGCCGCTGACCTTCGATGCGCCGCCGAAGCGCGCCGTCATCCAGGATCTCAACATGGCCGAGATGGCTTTCGCGCTGAAACTGCAGCCGTCGATCGTCGGCCTGACCGGCATCACCGGATGGTACAAGGTGGGTCCTGAGTTCAAGGCCGAGCAGGGTTCGATCCCGGAACTGGCGCCGAAATATCCGACGCTCGAAAACCTCGTCGCGGTCGAGCCCGATTTTTTCTTCGCCGGCTGGTACTACGGCATGAAGCCGGGTGGTGAAGTGACGCCCGACACGCTTGCTCCGCACGGCATCAAGACGCTGGTGCTGACGGAAAGCTGCGTCCATCTCGACAAGAGCCGCCCCGCCGCCTCGATGGACCTGCTCTATGGCGACGTCGAGAAACTGGGCAAGATCTTCGGCAAGGAGGCCGAAGCTGAGAAGCTTGTCTCCGGCTGGAAGACGCGGCTCGCCGACATCACCGCCAAGGTCGGCGACGCCAAGGGAACGCGGGTCTTCCTCTATGATTCCGGCGAGGACAAGCCGTTC
Source organism: Mesorhizobium sp. M0227 (assembly GCF_040321855.1). Classification (NCBI taxonomy): domain Bacteria; kingdom Pseudomonadati; phylum Pseudomonadota; class Alphaproteobacteria; order Hyphomicrobiales; family Phyllobacteriaceae; genus Mesorhizobium; species Mesorhizobium sp. M0227. Next base: position 83,473 of record NZ_JAMYSJ010000006.1, read on the forward strand.
ACCGCAGGCAAATTCGCCATCCCCAGCGCCATGATATCAGCCGCCGGCGGCGACAACATCATGGCCGACATGGACACCAGCTGGGGCAACACGGACTGGGAAACGGTGGCGTCGCGCAATCCGCAATTCCTCATCCTGCTCGATTATCAGGACGGTGGCGGCTACAGGAAGCTGCTCGATTTCCTGAAGGCGCATCCAGCGATGAAGGAGACCGACGCGGTCAAGAACGAGCGCTTCGTCGCCCTGCGCTATGCCGAACTGACGCCGGGACCGGCCAACATCGAAGCCATCGACAAGATCGCCAAGGCCATGCATCCGGAAGCGTTTTGATGCCTGTCGCCCAAAAGTGCGCAGCGGTTTTGGGGCACCGACATGCATGAACAAAAGATCCTGGAAGTGCGTCGCACGCGTCCTGACAGACACGACGCATTTCCAGGCTTGCGCCATCCGGCATTTGCACTGGCCATGCTGGTGGGAGCGGCGGCGATTGCCGCTCTCGCTCTGCTGTCGATCGCCTATGGTTCGACACTGATCCCGTTGACCGACGTTGTTGCAGCACTTGGCCGCGCAATCGGCTTCAGCGGGCACGACGTGGCAGGACCGGTCGGCAAGATCGTCGTCGACCTGCGGCTGCCGCGCACGATCCTGGCCATCTGCGTCGGGGCCGGTCTCGGCGTCGTCGGTGCGCTGCTGCAGACGGTGACCCGCAACGACCTTGCCGACCCGTTCCTGTTCGGCCTGTCGTCGGGCGCCGCCGCGGGTGCGGTTTCCGTTATCACCGTCTTCGGCGACAGTTTCGGCATCTGGACATTGCCGGTCGCGGCCTTCACCGGCGGCATATTGGCTGCCGGTGTCGTGCTGCTGCTGGTGGCGCGGGTGAGGGGCCAAGGCCCGGAGCGGCTGATCCTCGCCGGCCTTGCCGTGTCCTTCATGTTCACCGCCTTGACCAACTATCTGGTCTTTGCCGGCGACCAGCGCGCTGCTCATTCGGTGCTGTTCTGGACGATGGGCGGCCTTGGCCTGGCGCGCTGGGATAATATCTGGCTGGGCGCGCTGGGAGCAGGCACCATTCTGGCTTACGCGCTGTGGAACCACCGCCGGCTCGATGCTTTCCTGGCCGGCGAAAACGCCGCCGAAAGCCTGGGCGTGCCGGTGGCGCGGATGCGAAGGATGACCTTTCTCGTCGCCGCCTTCTCGACGGCGATCCTGGTCTCGGTCGCCGGCGTCATCGGCTTCGTCGGGCTGATGATCCCGCATCTGTCGCGGCCGCTGGCGGGCCCCTTGCACCTGCGCCTGGTTGCCAGCTGCGCCGTCTTCGGCGCCGTGCTGTTGCTGGCCAGCGATCTTCTGGCCCGAACGCTGCTGCCGCCGCAGGAACTGCCGATCGGCATCATCACCAGCTCCGTCGGCGCGTTCTTCGTCGTCACCATGCTGATCCGCAACCGGCTTTGAGTGCGGCGGGCAACACTTCGCAGTTCGGAGGCTCTCAAACGGTCCAGAAATAGCGCACGATGTGGAAGAACACCGGGGCGGCGAAGACCAGGCTGTCGGTGCGGTCCATCATGCCGCCATGGCCTTCGATCAGATGGCCCCAGTCCTTGACGCCCTGATCGCGCTTGATGGCCGAGGCGACCAGTCCGCCTAGAAATCCCATCGAGCAGGCGACGAAGGCCACGGCTGCTGCCTGCAGCGGCGAGAAGGGTGTCACGAACGATAGCAGCGCGCCGAGCAGGCTCGCCGACACCAGTCCGCCGATCAACCCTTCCCAGGTTTTCGACGGCGAGACGTTCGGCGAAAAACGGTGTTTTCCAAACAGCTTGCCGAAGATGTACTGCAGCACGTCGCTGCCTTGCACGACGATGATCAGGAAGGCGATCAGCAGCAGGGTGCGGCCTTCGAAGCCCGGCACCTCGAGTGTCAGCAGGGCAGGGACATGGCTGACGCAATAGACCGAGATCATCACCGCCCATTGTTGCGCGGCGATCCGCTCGAGGAAGCGTTCCGTGTCGCCATGCAGCGCCGTTATGGCCGGCATCAGCAGGAAGCAGTAGACCGGAATGAAGATGACGAAGAGCCCGTACCAGGCGGTCCACACCAGCCAGTACTGAAACGGGATGATGATGCCGAACATGCCGAGCAGCACCCAATGGTCGCTGCGGCGGGTGTGCGTCAGCGTCACGAATTCGCGCAGCGCAGCGAAGGAGATCAGAGCGAACAGAATGGTCATTCCGTAACGCCCGAAGAAGAAGGCGACCGTCATCAGCGCCACCATCACCCACCAGGCGTTGATGCGCTGGGTGAGATTGACCAGCGTCGAACTGAGCGGCTTCGGCGCTCGCGCAGAAAGTATGGTGGCGACGATGCTGGCGGTGGTCAAAACCGCCAGCAGGCCGATGATCAGGATGGAGATTTCGTGGCGCATCAATCGTCTCGCTCGGGACGCGGGTTGAGCGCCAGAAGCGCGGCGTGGGCGCGTTCGAGGAAGGCGCGGCGTTCTTCGCCCGGACCGATCGCCACCGGCGCGCCGAAGACGACGCGGCACAACAGCGGCACCGGCAGGAACTGGCCCTTGGGCAGCACGCGCGACATGTTCTCGATCCAGCACGGGATCAGCTCGACCTCAGGCCGCGCCGTCGACAGATTGTAGAGCCCGGAGCGGAATGCCAGCAGCGGCTCTTCGGTCATGTTGCGTGTGCCTTCGGGAAACAGGATCAGCGAGTGCCCCTGGTCGAGAACCGACAGCATGATCTCGATCGGATTTTCCTCAGGTCTCGTCCACTGCCGGTTGATGAGCACCGACGACAGCATATCCTGCGCGATGAAGCGGCGCAGCCGCGACTTCCCCCAATATTCGCCTGCGGCAACAGCATGGGTGATCGCGCGCTCCCTTTCGCTGAGGCAGGCCGACAAAAGGATGAAGTCGCCATGGCTGGTGTGGTTGGCGAAATAGATGCGCTGCCGGTCGGACGGCAGGCTGCCGTTCCAGATCGGACGCACGCCTGTCACCATCCGAGCCAGCGCCGACAGGCCGACGGAGGTTACCGTCTGCAGCAAGGTGAAGGTCTTGAGCGAAAGCCTGTTCATCGCGGCGCCCAAAACCCTGCCGCCAGAAGTGCTGCGGCAAACAGAGCCAGGGCGGCACGCTGCTTGAACAGCAGACGACGCGTGCCGGCCATGCGGTCATCAAGCGAACGTGTCGCGGACGGGGCCGTTTTCAGGCGCATGCGCGCCAGCATGTCGTCCACTGCGGCACCGCCGGAAGCTTCGTCATCATGGCTGGCCATGATCCGGAACAGCAGCGCGTCAAACGCCAGCAGTGTCGACAGCATCAGCACCGCCACCGCGCTCGCGGCGGTGATCGACAAAGCAACGGCCGCGGGCAAGTTTTCGAAAGCGCCGCGCGTCGAGGCAGCCAGCGGCGCAAGGATATTCGCGGCCACCACGATTGCGGCCGGCCACCCTGCCTGCCGCATCAGCATGCCGGCGAAGCGGTCGGTGCGGTCCTGATAGGCATTGCCGGTCATGACGCTACCGGATCCGTGGCTTCTGCAAGATGAACCGGCCGGCCGAGGGCCGCGAGCATCTCGCGGGCGAGCGTCGACGTTTTGGCCCTGCCGGTCACCACCAGCCATTCGGCTACGACGCCGGCGCTGCGCTGGAAGCCGAGCGCGCAGCACACCAGCACGGTGCCGTCCCGGCGCGCGCTTTCCAGCGCGCCGGCTGCCTGTTGCTGTACCGACACGGACGGCGGCAACAGGTCGATCATCGGAAAGCTGAGCCAGCGGCAATCGGCTGCCGCCGGCTTTTCGAGTTCGGCGGCGAGGTCGATGACCGTGCCGAAGCCGTTGGCCTCGCGTGTAGTGGGAAAGCGCCCGAGAAAGACGCCATCGGCAATCGCCACCTGGGGAGCAAGTTTGCGCGTCCAGGCCCATATGTTTGCCCTGGCGCCGAGACGGTAAGGCAAGAGCAGGACACGGCTTGCAAGCGTGATGCTGCCATCGGCGGATTTCTGGAACACTTTTTCGCCTGCCCCTGCATAGGCGAGGGCGACGATGGCCAGCGCCAAAGCCGGCCAAAGCAGGAAGAGGGCGACAGCGCAAACGAATGCACCGAGCGCGGCGCCCGCCAGCGCAAGAACGGCGCCCAGCGCATAGAGCCGCGCCAGCCGCCGCGCTTGCACATCGCTGGTCAGCCGGAAGTCTGAAAACGGCAACGCGCCGCTGCGCGGAAACAGCCACAACGCAAAGAACCCGAGCAGTGCGCCGGTCGGGATGTCGATGAAATGATGCTGCCAGGTCGTCAGCACCGAGGCGCCGATGAGGAAGCACCAGCCGTGCCAGAGCGCCAGGAGAAGGCCACCGAGCCGACGGCGCCAATGATCCCAGATGATCACCAGAAGGGCGATGTGCAGCGAGGGCGCCTGGTTGAACGGCTTGTCGAAACCGCCGAGCACGGCAAACAGGAAGCCGGGCAGGCCGGTCGTCGCCGGCCGCACGAATGTCGCGGTCAGCGGGAACAGGATGAAGCAGGCAACGGCGACGATCTGCGCGGTGAGATAACGCCCGGCCAGGCGGTCCACCCCTTGCCTGTCGTTGTTGAGCAGCAGCGACAGGCCGTAGAACAGGTTGATCGACCAATAGGGCACGATGGTCCAGGCGACGAACGGGATGCCGTGCTCCCACGAGAACACGATGCTGCCGACCTCGTCGCGCCGCGAGGCCAGCCAGTTGGCGAAGCCGTAGCTGAGATAGAAGAACGGCGCCAGGAAGGCCAGCCAGAGCGCCGCCCTGACGACCACCCGTCCATAAGGCTCGGCGCGCGCGGTGGGTGCAGGCGATGAGACCATGCTGTTCAGCGGCGCCGCGCGACCGAGACGGTGAAGATGCCCCATTGGTCGATGCGCTGGTCGAGCTTTTCGAAACCGGCGGCTTCGACGAGCTGGTCCATCTCGCCTTGCGTGCGACGCCGCATGACCCAGGCCTCGCCGCCGCGATGCGAGGTCAGGCTGCGGGCGATCATCTCGAGCTGCGGGTGCCAGGGCTGGTTAGTGTAGAGCAAAAGGCTTCCCGGCTGCATGGCGCGGGCGAGCCCACCGAGCGAGCGGGCGATCATCGCATTGTCCGAGAACAGCTCGTAAAGGCCGGAAACGATGGCGAGGTCGGGCGCTGGATCGGCGCCGGCGAGCATGTCGGCATCGAAAGCGTCCGCACGCTGGAACGAGACATCAGCCGGCAATTGCCGCTCAGCGATCAGCTTGCGGCCAAGCTGGACGTTGAGGTCGGAATAATCCTGCAGGCGAACGCTCGCTGGCTGGTCGGGGCTCTTCGCGATGGCATCGAGAACATAGCGGCCATGGCCGGCGGCGATGTCGAGAATGTGCGCCGGCCGACCAGCGGCCTTGAGCGTCGCCAGGCAAGAGCCGATGAGCTCTTCGAGATGCAGCTTGCGCTGGCGGATGCCGCGCCAGCCGATGGCTTCCAGGAAGACGCGGTCGACGACGCGGCCAAGGGGCGTAAGCCCGCGCGCGTCGTTCTCGTAGACGTAATCCAATGTCGAGCCGGAATCGAAGCCGGTGGCGATGCCGGTCTTCATACCTTGCGAGACCCAGGCACCCATGCGGATGGAGGCGCGGCTGAATGCCCAATAGAGGCCCTTGGGCGACATCAGAGCGAGCGGCGAGGCAAGCCGGTCGGCCTCGTCGCGGGTGTAGCCGGCGATGTCCGCCTGCTTCAGGTCGACCGGCGCGTCCGGTGCCGCGAATTGCCTGGCGAGGAACGGCCGGATCAGCTCGAGGGCCTGCGCCCGGTCGCGTTCGCCCAGCGTGTCGTGAAAGAAGCCCGGCAGCACATGGCGTTCCTTGGTGCGGCTGCCGAGATTGACGAAGAACTCGTGCTGCGGGCCGTGGCGCACCACCCAGTCGCTGCCCGAGAGCAGAAGCTGGGTCGGCACGCTGATGGCGCGGGCGTCAGCGACGATGCGTGCGGCATGCTGGTAGAGTTCGACCAGGATGTTGGAAGCGATCGGCCGCGCGATCAGCGGATCGCTCTCGAAGGAGGCGATGCGCACAGGATCATGGGTCAGGAATTTCGCCTTGACGTAGGAATTGACGAAAAAGCGGCCCTTGATCTTCTGCCAGAGCGCGATGCCCTCCTTGGCGAAGGGTACGTAGAGTTTCACCGAGAAGGCCGGTGAAGCCAGCACCATGGCGCGCAGCTTCGGCGCATAGTCATGCACCCAGGCGGCGGCGAGCACGGCGCCGAAGGACTGCGCGATCAGCGCGATATCCCCAGTGGCGACGCCATCCCTGGCTGCAATCTCGCGCATGAAGCAGTCGATGTCGCGCACCAGCGCCGAGAAGTACGGGGCATAGCCGCGCTCGCCGGATGAGCGGCCATTGCCGCGGGCGTCCCAGGCATAGAAGGCGTGGTCCGGCATCCGCAATTCATCGACGAGATGGGCCATGCGGCCGCCATGCTCGTGGCCGCGATGGAAGAGCACCACCGCGCCCTTGGCACCGGCGGAGTCCGCCGGCCAGAATCGGTAGAAGATCTCCGTCCCGTCATGGCTGCGGAAAACCCGCTCCTGCGCTTGCCGCGCAAGGCTTTGCGTGGCCGCGGCGGCGATCGGTTCGTGCATCATGGTCTTTTCCCTCTGGCGGCCCAATGGCGGCATGGCGAGCCTCGATGCTCAGCTGGCGCTGCCAATAAGGCCGGCGCGTATCCGGTTTATGGCGGTCAGCAGCGAAAGCGTTGCCATGGCCGGAAACACAAATGGCGCGATGGATGCCGGCCACAGCCCGGCGGCGCACAGCACGGCGACCACACCCAGTGCCAGCGCCCTGTCGCTCTTGCCGAACGGCCCGGCATAGTTGCGTCCGACCTTGGCGGCGATGCCGAGCACGCCGGCGAACTCGGTCAGCACGGCCGATATCGCGAAGGCGATGACGCCCCATGCGCCAAACTCCGGAAAGACGGCAAAAGGAAGAATCAGCGCGAGGTCCGAAACGACGTCGCACAACTCGTTCAGATACATGCCAAGCGTCGAGGCTTGGCCATGCTCGCGCGCCAGCATGCCGTCCACGGCATTCAGCGCCATGCGCACGAACATCACCGCGGGGATAAGCAACAGCAGCCAGCGCCATTCGTGCCAGATCGCAATGGCCGCGCCGGCGGTTATCGACATCACGGCCGCCAGGATGGTTATGCTGTTTGCGGTGACCCCGATTGCCGCCAGCCGATTGACCAGCGGCCGCAGTCGACCCTGGAAGGCCGGCTTGAGAGCGTAGAGCGTCGGCATTTTCGTGATCCCCCGATCCTGACCAACGGCTGTACATCAATATGTCAGACCCGACCAGCATGACGTGGCGGAGCGGCGAAGCCGGCTGGCATGGCGACAGGCGATCACCAATCGGTAACCATGCCTGCATCGCATGACTGTCGTGCATATCTGCCGGCTTCTTACGCAACGCGGCATCTTGAATAGTGAGCACGCTTATTATATATCCCGCTCATGGTTTCCGATGGCATCGACAGATTGGGCTTCTTGATTCACGACGTGCAGCGCCTGATGCGCAAGCGCTTCGAGGCGAGGGCCAGTGGCTTGGGGCTTTCTTCGGCGCAATGGCGGCTTCTGGTCCGCGTTGCCAAGGAAGACGGCGTCGCGCAGGCACGGCTGGCCGAACTTCTCGAAATCGAGCCGATCAGCGTTTCGCGCCTGGTCGACCGCATGGAGGAGGGAGGCTGGATCGAGCGTCGTGCCGACGCCGCCGATCGTCGCGTCCGCATGATCTTCCTGACGCCCAAGGCGAGCGACGCCTACGCCGTGATCAAGAGCATTGCCGGAGAAGTCTATGAGGAATCGCTGGTCGGCGTGAAGCCGGAAGCCCGTCGCGTCCTCGTCGAAGGGCTCGAGGCGATGGTCCGCAACCTGACCGACGACGAGACGCCGTCCATTGAAAAAGTGAAGAATACAGAAGGCGCAGCAGCATGAACGCGGTAGCCAAGATAGACAAGAACACGACCGAACTGGAGATGGAAGCGCCGGCGCAGCCGGCCGCGGCCCCGGTGGCGGTTGCTCCCCCAGTGCAGCCGGCCTCGGCGCCGGTGAAGAAAAAGCGCCGGCTGGGCCGCCTTCTGCTGATGGTTGCGCTGCCCGCGGCACTCGCTGTCGGGGGCGGCTACGTCTGGGTCACCGGCGGCCGCTACCAAGAGACCGAGAACGCCAACCTGCAGCAGGCCAAGGTGTCGATCGCTTCCGACACGGCAGGCCGCATCGTCAAGGTCGACATCTTCGATAACCAGCTGGTCAAGCAGGGTGACGAGCTCTTTGCCATCGACCCCGAGCCATACCGGATCGCGCTGGCGCAGGCCGACGCGGCGGTGGCGGGCGCGCGTCTCAATGTCGAGCAGCTGCGCGCGGCCTATGGCCAGTCGATGGCTCAGCAGAAGTCCGATGCCAGCCAGGTCGTCTTCGCCCAGTCGCAGTTCGACCGCGCCGCCGATCTTGCCCAGAAGGGCATCAACGCCAAATCGTCGCTGGACGAGGCCAAGAACGATCTCGACAAGGCCAAGCAGCAGCTGGCCGTTGCCGAGCAAGGCATCATCAGCGCCAAGGCAGCCCTTGGCGGCAATCCCGACATCGAGACCGACAAGCACCCGACCGTGATGGCCGCGCTCGCCGCGCGCGACAAGGCGGCCTACGACCTGGCGCAGACCACGGTCAAGGCGCCGGCGGACGGCATCGTCAGCCAGGCCTCATCGTTTAAGGTCGGCCAGTATGTCGGTTCCGGCACGCCGCTGTTTTCACTGGTCGAGACCGGCGACACCTGGATCGATGCCAATTTCAAGGAAACACAGCTCACCCACATGAAGCCCGGCCAGAAGGCCGAGATCGTGGTCGACACCTATCCAGGGCGCACCTTCGAGGCGACGGTCAAGGCGATCGGCGCCGGCACGGGAGCCGAGTTCTCGCTGCTGCCAGCCCAGAATGCCACCGGCAACTGGGTCAAGGTCACACAGCGCATCCCGGTTCGTCTCGAACTGACCGATGCGGACGCCAAGATGGCGTTGCGCACCGGCATGAGCGCCACCGTTACCGTCGACACCGGCGTGGCGCGTGGCCTGCCTTCGATCTTCGGTCACGCCACGGCTGGCGAGGCCGCGCAGTAACGTCAACAGAATGCCGCAGGACCAGCGGCGGAGGTTAATAGCAGGATTGGTCTGATGGGAGGAACTGGAGAATCAGCGTTTGGGCGTGCCGCGTAGCGGCCTGGCCGAAATCTGAAATCTCCGAGGCAGCCCCGTCGGTCCTCATGTTTCCGGGCGGCAGGCATCCGCTCATCAGAGACTTTCAGTCGATGTAACCCCCACATCGACAATCGCGTCCCACCGCGACGAGGGTCTCTCAACGGAAGGCGTTGCCGCCCGGAAACCCCTTGTACACGTTTTTGTTACCTGCTGGAAGTTTCATGCCATGAGCACGCCCGAACCCTTCAAAGAAGTGCCGCATCGCGGCCTGATCACGGTCGCGCTCATGCTGGCGACGATCATGCAGGCTCTCGACACGACGATCGCCAACGTCGCGCTGCCGACCATGACCGGCGATCTCGGCGCCTCACCCGACAACATCAACTGGGTGCTGACCTCCTACATCGTTGCCGCCGCCATCATGACGCCGGTCACCGGCTGGCTGGCCGATCGCTTCGGCCGCAAGGAACTGTTCCTTGGGGCGGTTGTCGGTTTCACCGTGTTTTCGATGCTGTGCGGTATCGCCTGGAGCCTGGAGAGCATAGTGTTCTTCCGGCTGATGCAAGGCGTGTTCGGCGCCGCCATCGTGCCGCTGTCGCAAACCTTCCTGCTCGACATCAACCCCAGGGAACGCCACGGCCAGGCAATGGCCATCTGGGGCGCCGGCATCATGCTGGGGCCCATCCTGGGTCCGACGCTCGGCGGCTGGCTGACCGAGAATTTCAACTGGCGCTGGGTGTTCTTCATCAACCTGCCGGTCGGCATCATCGCCTTCCTCGGCATGGCCGCCTATCTGCCGGCGGTTGCCCGGCGGGTGCGCAGCTTCGATTTCTTCGGCTTCGCCATGTTATCGCTCGGTGTCGGTGCGCTGCAGCTGCTGCTCGACCGCGGCGGCGAGGTCGACTGGTTTTCCTCGGTCGAGATCTGGATCGAGCTTGCTCTTTCGATCACCGGATTCTGGGTGTTCATCATCCACACGCTGACGGCGGAACGTCCTTTCATCGATCCCAAGATCTTCCTCGACCGCAATTTCGTGACCGGGCTGGCATTCATCTTCGTCATGGGCGTGCTGATCCTGGCCTCGATGTCGCTGCTGCCGCCGATGCTGTCGACCATCTTCGGCTATCCGACCGTCACCATCGGTGTCGTGTTGGGGCCGCGCGGTGTCGGCACCATGATTTCGATGCTTGTCGTCGGGCGGCTCATGAGCAGGATCGACGCCAGGATTCTTGTCGTCATCGGCTTTCTGCTCACGGCGCAATCGCTCTACACCATGTCCAGCTTCACGCCACAGATGGACAATTGGCTGATCCTCAGCTCCGGCGTCATCCAGGGCCTGGGGATGGGAATGGTGTTCGTGCCGCTGTCGACCGTCGCCTTCGCCACGCTTGACGTGCGCTTCCGCACCGATGCCACGGCTTTGTTCAGCCTGGTGCGCAATCTTGGCTCATCCATCGGCGTGTCGGTCGTGACGGTTCTGATGGTGCGCAACACGCAGGTCAACCACACCGAGCTTTCGGCCTTCATCAACCCGTTCAATCCGAATCTGTGGGCGGTCTCTCCAGCCGCCGCGAGCGGCGATCCTATGGCGCTCTCACAGGTCGATCGCATGGTCAATCTCCAGGCGATGATGATCTCCTACGTCAACGACTTCAAAATGCTCATGGTGATGACGCTGCTTGCCATTCCGTTTGTTTTCCTGCTGCGCAAGCCGAAGCAGGCGCCTGCCGGCGGCGCGCCGGCAGCGCATATGGACTAGCTTTCCATCCTATTTCCCGAGCACCAGGCTCCAGTAACGGAGCTTGCTGTCGCCGCCGTCGCGCACATAGGCAAGGCCGAAGCGGGTGAAGCGCGGGTCGAGCATGTTGCGGCGATGGCCTGGTGAGTGCACCCAGATGTCGAACAGCTTCTCGAGGTCGAAACGGCCCTCGGCGATGTTCTCCGCCGCGGCACCGGAAATTCGATTGTCCTTGACGCGCGAGGCGAAATCCTTGCCCCAGCCGGTGGTGTGGCTCATGCGGCGGCGCTGCGCCATGTAGCCGGCCTGCTGCAGGGCGGCCTGTTCGAGCTGCCGGTCGGGGACCATCGGCGCGAGCCCGGCCGAGGCGCGGATGCTTGCCAGCGTGCCGGTGGCGGAGGAGGAGACCCCGGCGCCTTCGCCGGTTGGCAGTGAAACGGTGCTGCAGGCGGCGAGGCCCGCCAGGGCTGCGAGGCCGGCCAGCACCATGCGCCTGTTCAGTTTCGGCATCGGGTGGGTTTCGATTTTCGCTATGGTCATGCCCCTGAGATAACGTCGATCATGGCTTTTGCCGGGCAGAGCGGCGAAAATCGAAGATGTTAGGCGGCAGTATCGAGATCTGCGTCCGAGGAACCGCGCATCCGGTCGTCTTCCGTATGCACCCACCACGAGCCCAGCGCGTCGATGAGCGGTACAAGCTTGCGGCCAGGCGCCGTGAGGTCATAGTCGACCCGCAGCGGATAGCCGGAGTGCGCCGTTCGCCGCACGATGCCGGCTTCCTCCAGCTTGCGCAGTTCCAGAGCCAGAATGCGGTGCGACACGGTGGGGTTGTCGCGCCTCAGGTCGCTGAACCGCTTGGTCCCGTCCTTCAGATAGTAGAGCAGCAAAGTGGGCCAGCGGCCGCTGAGCACGCGCATGGTCTCTTCGATCGGACAGCATGAGACGACGTCTTTCATGGGCGGATCCTGGTTACAGAATTGTGCGTAATTTACATGGGACGACCAGCGTTTAGGGTCAAGTTTCGCTGCGCGGCGTGATCTCCTCAATCACGGAAGAAAACAAATGGAACCTATCCTGCTTTATGGCTTCCCGGCGGGAAGCTCGATGGGGCTCGTCGCTGCCTTCGAACGCGTCGGGCAACCCTATCGCCTGTGCCGCGTCGACATGCTCACCGAGATGAAAAACGATGCCTATGCCAGCATCAACGACCGTCAGGAAACGCCGGTGCTGATCACCGACGAAGGCCGGGTGCTCACCGAGACAATGGCCATCGCCGCATGGCTCGAAGCCCGCGACACACAGCGTCGCATCAGCTTCGAACCGCGCACGCCGCAAGCCGACCGCATGCACCAGCTGATGGCCTTCGTGAACACCGGCTTCACCGCCGCCTTCAGCCCGCTCTGGGTGGCATGGGAAATGGCGGCGGATGAACCGGCGCTGAAGGCGACCTTGCGCGCCTTCGGCCGCAAGGCCGTTGCGGAACGTCATGATCGGCTCGAGGCGATGATCGCCGATACGGATTTCCTGGTCGGCGACGGGCTGACTCTTGCCGATACCACGCTGATCGGCGTGGCACGCTGGGCGGAATTTCACCAGGCGATCGACGGCGCTGCCTATCCCAAGCTGGCCGGATTGCGCCTTCGCATCGAAGCCGATCCGGCCGTGCGTTATGCCCTGGCTGTCGAGGATGGCGAACAGCCCGCCGGTTCTGGCGCCTGCCTTGGCCACGTCCCCCTGACTGAGGTGATCGATCGCTTCGCTGCACCGGCGCAATCGTAGCGATACCCCATTTTCAACCAGGATGTGCCTTTGTGAGAGGCACTGATCTGCCGGAGTGCGGTCGCCGCACTCCGGCATTGTTAAACGCGACCGCCATTTTTCTCAACGCGACCGCTTGGGCCGCCTGTCGTTTCTCATTTCACCAGAGTGATCATCCGATCGGCATACATTGTGCGATTTCCGAGCGCCGCCGCGCAGTCCGACTTGACGGACGAGTTTCCGGTCATCTGTATCGTATTGCCGACAAGCCTGAGACAGTTGCCCTGGGCGCTCATATCAGAGTTGCCGGCGTAGGAAATGGGCGCGTCCGGCGCGTAGATAAAACCGCTGATCACGGAATTTGCGCCGCCATTCAATGTCAGAGCAGACGTGTTGCCGTGATCCTGAAAAATGGTGATACCGGCATAAGGGCCGCTGGTGGGCGGGGAAAGGTTCACCTTCTCATTGGCATTTATGTAGATCTGAGCGCTTTCCATGAGGAATATGGTCACGCCCTGGCCAGTCAGGCTGCCGTTTCCCCCTGGCTTTATGGTGGTGCCGCGCATGATGTAGACGCCCGGATTAAGCGTGATGTTTCCCGACAATGTCTTGTCGCAATAAGTGCCTGGCGACAGCGTGTAGGTTTTGCCGTTCGGGACCGGCAAACACAATGTGTAAGGGGGAGGAACGACGTCGGCCAGCGGATCAAAGGATGCGTACCGATGTTCGTGCGGCGTTCCGCAGGCGAGACTGGCGCTGGGTGGCAACAGCCCGCTGGTGCCGCCGACAGTTGAGACACAGCCCGCTGAAACCAGGGCGGAGCCGCCCCTGTTCACGGAATCGGGGGCGTCCGAGTTCGCCGCGATCACACAATTGTCCATCGAGACGTTGGTCGAGCCCTGCAGGTTCACGGCGGCGGACGCATGCGGATCGAGCGCCAGCACGCAGGCCTGCGCGCCAGGTTTTATCTTGACCGAGGCCGAGCGGTAGGCCTGCCAGGGGGCCGAGGCGCTGATGAAGCTTGGGCGGCTTATGCTGGACGACAGCGAGATAAAGTAGGCGCTTGGGCTGCCGCTTGCCGTTGCCGCGAAAGCGGAGACGCTGCCCAGATATTCCTGCTGGTCGGCCACGCTCATATTGGCGGCGAAGAATTGCAGCCCAAGCTGCTGGACATCGCCGGCCGCCATATCGGGAGAGAACTTCGTGCCGATGGCGAGCCCCGCCGCGTCAAGCGAGTTCTGTAGTTGCGAGGCGTCATGGCTCGTGCCGATCAGATCAACGGCGCCGGCCAAACCAATCATTATCGGCAGCATCCCGATGGCGGTCGTTATGGCAAAGTTGCCACGCTCCGAAGACCAGAAGCCTTTCAATGCGAACATAGTTCCTCGCCGAACTTCGTAAAGCTCAGGTGATACGCCAAAGATCCCTACGAGCAATTTAAGTAAATGCTAAAATGCGTAAATGCTAAAATGCAGCACAATGATTGGTCAAAATGAAGGACCGCCAAGGTACGCCATATGAGAGGTCATACGGAGAGTTGAACACTACGAGGAGTTGCTCCCCAGGCAATTGACGCGGCGACAATCGCCGCCAACTCTGCTATAGTGCCTCTCGTTCTTGAAGTGGCAGCTCTGGCGGCCATCCTGGCGGTGACCGCCCCGACACACGGGAGGAAGGTTATGGCCGGCTTTCATGTCATGGCGGACGCACGTGGAATGCATGTGCAGCCAACGGTGCGCCGCATCACCACGTCGGACCTTTGGGATGCGCTGCGCCTCGGCGTCGAGGATTTCTGGGCAAAACCTTCGCACTATGTGTTCCTGTGCTTGATCTATCCCATCGTCGGCCTGATCCTGACGCAGTGGACGTCCGGGGCCAACGCCATCCAGCTCATCTATCCCCTGATGTCGGGTTTCGCGCTGGTCGGGCCCTTTGCGGCGCTCGGCCTTTACGAGATCAGCCGCCGGCGCGAACTCGGCATGAACACCTCCTGGCGGCACGCGTTTGATGTGCGGCGCTCGTCCGCGGTTCCGTCGATCGCCGTCATCGGGATCATGCTGGTGGCGCTGTTCCTGTTATGGCTCTACACCGCGCAATCGATCTACACCGGCCTGTTCGGCGACCAGCCGCCGGCCTCGATCGGTGGCTTCATCCGCGACGTGCTGACCACCAGCAAGGGCTGGACGCTGATCCTTGCCGGCAATGCCGCGGGCTTTGTCTTTGCCGTAATCGTGCTGGCCACCACCGTGGTTGCCTTCCCGCTGCTGCTCGACCGTGACGTCGGCGCCGTTTCGGCGATCGAGACCTCGGCCCGGGCGGTAATGGCCAACCCGCTGCAGATGGCGCTGTGGGGCTTGCTGGTCGCCGTGCTTCTGGTGATCGGTTCCATCCCGCTGTTTGCCGGGCTAGCCGTCGTCATGCCGGTGCTCGGCCATGCCACCTGGCATCTCTACCGCAAGGTGGTCGAGCCCGAGCGGGCGCAGCAGACAAGGCGGCCGATGTAGGGTGCGCTGTCGCTAACTTCTTGCAATCACTCAACGACGATAGGCCGTTCAGCGATTGAGCTGGGAAACATCACCGCCCCAAAACGCGGCGCGCGGTCTTGACCGGGCGCTTTCCAGGAAGGCGACAATGATTGGATGCGGGTGCTGCTTTGTCGACGTCAGCTGCGGCACGAAGAGCGTGGCAAGGTAGAATGGGTGGGATGGCAGCAGGAGGACGCGAGCCTCGCCATTCGAATCCGTGCCGACAATGTGAAAGCCGCCGGCGTCCAGTTCTTTCTGGTAGGCTGGATTGATGCCGAAGTTGCAATAGTAGCGCTCTTTCGTGTTCGTTTGTCCATAAATCCGCGCTGCCCGGCTCCCTCGCGTCAGAAATACGTCCATGGTTTGCCCAACGAGTGAACAGGTCAGCTGTGTGACGAACAGGGTGGAAGCATAGGGATCGTATTCCGCATGCTCGGCGTCCTGGAAACCCAGCACGTTGCGGGCATATTCGACGACCATATGCTGGCAACCGCCGCAGGTTCCCAAAGCAGGAATTTCGTTTTCCCTGGCATGCCGGATGGCATTCAGAGCGCCATTCATGCTCCTGTACGGGCTGCCTGGAGCGATCCAGATCGCATCAAAAGGTGCCAGCTTGTCGCTGACCCCGGTGATCAGTTCTTCGGTCGAAATCCACTGGTGTTCGTACTGGATACCGAGCGTGGACCCGGCATGATCCAGCGCTTCGTCCATCTTGGCGTGTGGTTCGAAAGATGGCGTGTATTCACCGATCAGCGCCAATGCGAGTCGTTGTGTCATGAGAGCTCCTATGAATTGAAGTGAGCTTCCAGATGCGTTATCGGAGATGCATAAGTAAAATGCATTCGGATGATATCTATCATGACTATCACTAATATCACTCTCGCTCAGCTGCGGGTTCTGACCATGATTGTCGAAGACGCGAGCTTTTCGACGGCCGCTACGCGGATCGGCATGACGCAGTCGGGCGCAAGCCAGGCGATGAGAAGCCTTGAAGGCGTTCTTGGAGTGAAGCTTCTGGTTCGCGGCAAGAACGGGGTGTTTCCGACGGAAATTGGACAAGCAGTGCTTCAGGATGCGCGAGAGGCCGTTCTGGCCATCGAGCGAATCCAGCAAAGGAGCGCCGCAGCTTCAGGCGCTCAGACCGGGCGGTTGCGCATTGGAAGCGTGGCAAGCGCGGTAGAGCGTTTGCTGCCGCAAATACTTGCCCGCTTCCAGCGGCTTTTCCCCGGCGTCGAACTGGTTTTGCTGGAAGGAACCGATCATGAGGTTCTGGAATGGGTTGAAACAGCAGTCGTTGACGTCGGCCTGACCTCCGAACAATCAGCCGAAACTGTCGGGGATGTAGTCCTGGAGGATGATTTCGTCTTTCTTGCTGCTTGCGACCACCCGCTAGCAGCGACGGCGCGCGTCAAATTGTGCGACCTGGCCGACGAGAATTTCATCATGTCGGGCTCTGGTTGCGAGCCGGTCATCCGTCAGCTCTTCGCATCCGTGAACATCTCGCCTAAGGTTGTCCTTACGGTTCGCGATACGGCTGCCCTGGTGGAAATGGTGTCGCAGGGGATCGGTGTGACACTGATGCCTGAGCTTTCCACTCCGGAAGGAGACGCTCGCGTGTGTCGAATTCCCATTGTTCCTTGTGTTCAGAGGCGGCTGCTCGTTGTCAGTCTTGCAAGGGCCAATCGTTCGCCAGCCGCGGAGAAATTCGTGCAGCTGCTGGCGCCCTGACGTTTCTAGCTCAGCTCGCGATCATCGTCCAAGGCGAATTCAGCGCTGCGCCTCTGTCGCCATCTTCAGCGCAAGTGCCGCCAGCACGGTGCCCATCATCCAGCGCTGGATGACCAGCCACAAAGGCCGTCCGGCGAGAAAGGTGGCGATCGAGCCGGCCGTCACCGCGATGACGGCATTGACGCTGAGACTGATCGAAATCTGCGTCGCGCCGAGCACCAGTAGCTGCGACAGGACGTGGCCTTTGCCGGGGCTGATGAACTGCGGCAACAGCGACAGATAGAGCACGGCCACCTTCGGATTGAGCAGATTCGTCATCAGGCCCATGGCGAAAAGCTTGCGCGGCCTGTCCCTCGGCAATTCGCGCACTTCGAACGGCGAGCGTCCGCCCGGCTTCACCGCCTGCCAGGCCAGCCACAGGAGATAGAGCACGCCGGCAAAGCGCAGCGCGTCATAGGCGTAGGGCACGGCGAGCAGCAGCGCGGTGATGCCGAACGCCGCCGCCAGCACATAGAAGACAAAGCCGAGTGCCACGCCGCCAAGCGAGATGAGCCCCGCCTTCGGCCCCTGCGACAGGGAACGCGAGATCAGATAGATCATGTTGGGGCCAGGCGTCAGCACCATGCCGAGGCAGACCAGCGCGAAGGCGAGATGATTGGCCGTTTCGGGCATCTGTTCTTCCCCAGCGCGCCGCGAATGGATGCACGATCCGGCAGGCGGCCAACATGTGCCTGTCCCGGCAGGCGCGCGCAAGTGCATGGCGGCGCCAGCCGTTGTTCCAGCTAGCCGCCGGTGCCTACGGATCAGCCGACGACGCGCAGGTTCGACAGTTCGTTGCCGATTTCCTTGAAATCGTTCGACAAGCTGGCGCCGGTGGCGTTCCAGAACAGTTTTGCCGGCTTGCTCGCGTCCGTTGGATCCTTGCGGAAGCGCGAGTTCGACGAGCAGGATTTCAGCGCCTCGATCGCCTGCTGGTCGGCGATTTTAGTCGTCGACAGATCGAGCGCCACAGTCATCACCATGATGTTGGCTGCCTTGGCGTTGTTGCAAAGCGTCGCCATCTGCTCGTTGAGCGCGTTGGTATAATTGCCGTTAGAATAATCGAATTGGCCAATGGTGCTCGATGTGCCCATGAACAGGCGGCCCACCGACGTGCCGTTGTAGCCGGGTTTGAGATAGCCGAAGGACGCATAGGTCGACTTCGAATCGGCGGGGTCGGAATAGCCGAGCGAGGAAGGCGTGTAGTAGGTGTTGGCGCCGTCGGTCAGCACGATCACGACCTTGTCGTTGCCCCTCTCGGTTTCCGGGCGTCCTTGCGTGAAGGGCTCGCCGCTCGAAACCACGCGCCATCCCCAGGCGATGCCTTCGGGAACATTGGTGCCGCCATCGGGCTTCATCAGGTCGATCGCGGCCTTGATCGCCGTGAGCCCAGTGGCAACGCTGACATCGGTCAGCGGCGTGATCGGGTTGGTGGAGCAGCTGTAGTTCGGCCCGTTGCCGGCGGCCAGCGCCGGCGCATTGATCGGCCGCGGCTGGAAATATTTGGCCATGTTGCGCAACCGGGATTGGCCGGTGCTGCTTGTCGGGTCGTCATTCCACCAGCTGTTGATAGCGCCATAGGCCGTCGGCGCGGCCTCATCCGGATCCTGAGTGATCTTCCAATGGTTGCCGGGTTCGTCAGGGGCGAACATCGGCACGAACATCGTCGCCGGATCGCCAATCCCTATGCCGGTGTTCGCAGAGCCG
Source organism: Mesorhizobium sp. M0227 (assembly GCF_040321855.1). Lineage (NCBI taxonomy): Bacteria > Pseudomonadati > Pseudomonadota > Alphaproteobacteria > Hyphomicrobiales > Phyllobacteriaceae > Mesorhizobium > Mesorhizobium sp. M0227. Next base: position 102,213 of record NZ_JAMYSJ010000006.1, read on the forward strand.
CCGGAAGGCGCCGCGTCGTTGACATTGTAGGGATAGGGCCTGGCCTCGACGCAACCCTGCCAACTGGCGAACGGGCCATAGGAATCGATGTAGTCGTATTCGTCGTGGTCGCGTTTGCAGGTGTTGTTCGAGTTGTATTCGTCGCAAACCACGCGCTTGCTGTTGGTGACACGCTCATGGTTGGTGACGACCTTCATGTCTCGGTAGAGCGAAAACCGGGTCAGCATCTGGCCTTCGCCGGTACCCCATCCGGTGCCGCGCTTGTACCAGATACCGTTGGTCTGCTGGGCGTATTTGTCGACCGCGTTCAGCGTCGACCAGTCGAAATTCTCGTTCGATACCGGCGACAGTCCTTCGGTGTCCATCCAGGACGCGTTACCGTTGCCGGGTCCGACATTGACCGAGGCGGCAAACGGCACGAGGCCGAACTGCACCGGCCTGTCGACCTGCTTGATCATCGCCGCCTGCTGGGCCAGCGTGTCGACCAGCTGTTTGGCCGCGGTCTTGAGAAGGTCGATCCGCGTTTGCCCCGAGCCCGTTCCGGTCTTGGTCATCGACCCGGAATTGTCGAGCACCAGGGCGACTTCAAGAGTGTTCTTCAGCCGCACTTCCGAGGAGACGTTGAAGCTGATCTTCTGGTTGGCGTCGGTTTCGGATTTGCCGACGAGCTGACCGAAGACCGGATAGAAATAGGGCTTGTAGTCAAGCCGCGCGCTCATCTTGAGCAAGCCCCCGCCGGCGGTGTTGCTTGGCAAGGTGACGCTGAGCGTCGTGTTGGCAGGGTTGATCTTGTTGAGGTTGGCATTGAAGAAATCGAGCGCATAGGCTCTCAACTGGTCGTCGGTAGCACCTTCCGTCAGCCGGCGCGCCGTGGCGAAGTTTGCGGCATCGAGCGCATTCGAAACCGCCTGTTTTTCGCGGCTCATCTCGGTGAAGTCGACGGCCATCGCCAGGGCGCCCATGAGCGGAACCATCGCGACGACGGTCATAAGAGCATAGTTGCCGCGTTGGTCGCGGCAGAACTGACGCCAAAGTCCATGCATGTCTTGCAGCGGCCCCCGCCGGCGGATTCTCGATCAATGCCAGCTTTCCACAAAACGCTGAAGGCCGTGTTTGGGAAATCGCTCGATTGCCGGGGCAGCGCTTCACCAACCGCTAACCAATCGTGCCTGGCGAAAGCTGATGACAGGCCGGGGCGGTTCGGCTAATCCGAACCGGCTGCGGCGAACCGTCGGTCGCGGCGATCGCAACGATCATGACTGAAGGAAACGGCATGGCGGATTCGCCTGAAATCATCAGCTCGCTCGAAGACGTGTCGAAGGCCTATTCGGCAATCCTGTGCGACGTCTGGGGCGTGGTGCACAATGGTGAAACGCATTTCCCGGCGGCGGCCTCGGCATTGGCAAGGGCTCGAGAGGCGAAAATCCCCGTCGTCCTCATCACCAATTCGCCGCGCAGAAGTGCCGATGTCGTGGCGCAGATGAACGCGATCGGTGTTCCACCGTCAGCCTACGACCGGGTGGTTACCTCAGGCGACGTGACGCGGGATCTGATCGCCGAAGGGCCGCGCAAGATTTTCCATATCGGCGCCGACCGGGACTTCACCCTCTATGAAGGTCTCGACGTCGAGCTTGTCGAGGAGTTCGAGGCGTCCGGCATCGTCTGCACCGGCCTGTTCGACGACGAGGTCGAAAACCCCGAGGATTACACGGAGCTCCTGCGGCGGCTGCGCGCCCGGAACCTGCCTTTCATCTGCGCAAATCCCGACATCGTGGTCGAGCGCGGCGAACGCATCATATGGTGTGCCGGCGCGCTGGCGCGTGACTACGCCCAGCTCGGCGGCCGCACATTGATCGCTGGAAAACCTTACGCGCCGATCTACAATCTCGCGATGAAAGAGGTCGCCGAGATTCTTGGCCAGCCGGTCGAGCGCGGCCAGGTGCTGGCCATCGGCGACGGCATGATGACCGATGTGAAGGGCGCCGCCGACAATGGCTTCGATGTTCTTTATGTCTCCGGCGGCATCCATGCCCGCGACTATGGCGATGCCCTGTACCCGGACCCGGCAAGACTGGCGGCGTTCCTGGAAAAGCATGGCTATGGTCCGGTGGCCGTCATTCCCAGACTTCGGTAGGTGACGATGGCAGCCTTCCAACGCATCCTGGCAACCGCGCCGCTTCCCGCCGACCTGCGCGGCGGCGTGGTGGCGATCGGCAATTTCGATGGCGTCCATCGCGGCCATCAGGCGGTGCTCGAGCGGGCCTCTGCCGAGGCCGGACGGCGTGGAGTGCCGGCCCTGGTGCTGACATTCGAACCGCATCCGCGCAAGATCTTCAGGCCTGATATCCCGTTGTTCGTGCTGACGCCGCCGCCGATGAAGGCGAGGCTCCTGTCGCTGCTGGGCTTTGCCGCGCTGGTCGAACAGCCGTTCACGCGCGACTTCGCCTCGCTGTCGGCGGAAGCGTTCGTGACGGATGTGCTGGAAACGAACCTTGGCATTACCCACGCCGTGACCGGGTTCGATTTCCACTTCGGCAAGGATCGTCAAGGCGGCCCGGCCTACCTGATGGCGGCCGGCGAACGTCATGGCTTCGGCGTCACGCTCGTCGACGCCTTCCGGGACGAGGGCGCCGAGGTGGTGTCGTCCAGCCGCATCCGCGGATTGCTGGGCGAGGGCGAGGTGGCTGAAGCCGCCGGTCTGCTCGGCTACCGCTTCACCGTCGAAAGCGAGGTGGTCGGCGGACAGCAGCTTGGCCGCACCCTTGGCTTTCCAACCGCGAATATGAGGCTGTCGGCTGAAGCCGCACTCAAGGAGGGCATCTATGCCGTCCGCTTCCGCCGCGCCGACGGCACGCTTCACGACGGCGTCGCCAGCTTCGGCCGTCGCCCGACGGTCGACGACAATGGCGCGTCGCTGCTTGAAACCTTCGTCTTCGACTTCTCCGAAGACCTCTATGGCGAGGTCTGTCAGGTTTCCTTCTTCGGTTTCCTGCGCCCGGAGGTGAAGTTCGAAGGGCTCGATGCGCTGGTCGCGCAGATGAAGCGCGATGAAGCCGAGGCACGCGCGCTGCTTGCCGGCGTCAAGCCGCTCTCCGATCTCGACGCGGCCATGGCTTTTTGAGTCCAGGCGTGATCCCGGCTATTTTTTCAGCGCGAGGCCGACGGCGATGAAGGTCCAGCCCTGGAAGATCAGATCGATCGCAAGGAACAGACCGAGCACCCACAGGCTGTTGACCGGCCAGCCCATGGCGATGATCAGACCTGCAAGGGCGCTGATGACACCGGCGGCGACGATCCAGCCCCAGCCGCGTTCCGGCCGATGGCTGTAGCCGACCCAGGCCCTGAGCACCCCTGACGCGACCAGCGCGATCGCCAGCAGGAACGTCAGCACCGCCGAGGCAAGCAACGGATTGCCGAAAGCGAAGAAGCCGGCAACGGCGTACAGCAGTCCGCTGAGCAGCCAGTAGAAGAAGCGGCTCCAGGTCTTGACGCCGAACGCATGCACGATCTCGATGATGCCCGCCATCAGCATCAGCCATCCCACGACGTAGACGGAAGCCACCGTGGCGACGAACAGATTGGCAAAGGCAATGCCGCCGAAGATGAGCAGCAGCACACCGAGCGCGACAAACCATCCCCATTTTGTCCGTGTCTGTTCGATCGCGATTTTCAAGGCGTCGCCATGCAGGGTCATTGTCGCGGTCTCCATCGAGGGCTGCGGAATACTGCGAATGGAAGGTAATCCGGGCGCGGGCCAACGTCCAGTCGATGACCGGCAGCCGGATCGCAGCAAAGCGCGAGCGTATGTCTCGGGTTTAAATCAAATTTTACCAAACGGCCGTCAAAGCTGTCGTCGGTAACCGTGTGTGTTGTGTTAGTGGAGTGGCCATGAGTCCGGTCGGAAGAATCTCTCTGGTGTTGGCCGCTGCGATGCTGGGTGGCGCGGGCGTTGCCAATGCGGGCGAGGGCAGCTGGCTGTCCGGCGACTGGTATCTGACCGTTGGCGCCACTGGCATGGTGGCGCCGAATTTCGAGGGCGGCAAGAAGTACCTGCTCAGCGCCTCGCCGATCATTTCGCTGGGCAAGGCCGGACCTGCCGCCCGCTTTGTCTCGCGCAACGACAACATCTCGCTGGCGCTGGTCGATGATGGCGGTGTCCGCGCCGGCCTGACCGGCAAGTTCCTGTTTTCCCGCGACGATGACAACGCCGATGAGCTGAAGGGCCTCGATCCGGTGCGCTGGGGCGGGGAAGTCGGCGGCTTCTTCGAATTCTATCCGACGGACTGGCTGCGCGCCCGCGCCGAGCTGCGCCATGGCATTCGCGCCCACAACGGCTTTGTCGCCGACATTGCCGCCGACGCCTTCTACGATGTGACGCCAACCGTCAGGATTTCGGGAGGACCGCGTGTTTCCTTCGCCTCAGGCAACTATTTCGACGCCTATTATGGCGTCAACGCGCAGGAAGCGGTGGCTTCGGGCTTGAGCGAATATCATCCCGGTGGCGGGCTGAAATCGACCGGCCTTGGCGGCGCCATAACCTGGAAGGTGACCGAGCCGATGACCGCCAGCCTGTTTGGCGAATATTCGCGCCTGATGGGACCGGCGGCCGATTCCAGCCTGGTCAAGGAGCGTGGCGACCGCAACCAGTTTATGATTGGTGTGTCGACCACCTACCGCTTCGATTTCACGATGTAGGTGAATCGAACGAGAGACGCTTTATTCCTGCGTCTATCTCCGCTAAAAGCCCACCAATGACGAGCTTTTTGCGCCTTCGCGTGCTGACGATACGAATTACCGGCCCGGTGTTCCGGGCGGCCTGAGGGTCGCCGGAACCGCCGGGAATTCTGCGCGCGGCCTCTCGCGCTTTTTCCAGATCATCAGGAATGTCGCCCAAAAGTGGCCCCGGTTTTGGGAAAACGACATGCGCAAAAGTATAGTTCAACGCCCGAGCTCTTTTGCCGCCGGGCAATGCACATGGCAGACCAATGACCGATACAACTGAAACGATCGACTATTCCAAGACGCTTTACCTGCCGCGGACGGATTTCCCGATGCGTGCCGGCTTGCCGGAGAAGGAGCCGCTGCTGGTCAAGCGCTGGCAGGACATGGACCTCTACCGCAAGCTGCGCGAGAGCGCTGCCGGCCGCACGAAATACGTGCTGCATGACGGCCCGCCCTACGCCAACGGCAACATCCATATCGGCCATGCGCTGAACAAGATCCTCAAGGACGTCATCACCCGCTCGTTCCAGATGCGCGGTTACGACTCGAACTATGTGCCCGGCTGGGACTGTCACGGCCTGCCGATCGAATGGAAGATCGAGGAGCAGTACCGCGCCAAGGGCAAGAACAAGGACGAGGTGCCGGTCAACGAATTCCGCAAGGAATGCCGTGAGTTCGCCGCAGGTTGGATCACGGTGCAGGGGGCCGAGTTCCAGCGCCTCGGCGTCATCGGCGACTTCGAGAATCCCTATACGACGATGGCTTTCCATGCCGAGTCGCGCATCGCCGGCGAGCTGTTGAAATTCGCCATGTCGGGCCAGCTCTACCGCGGCTCCAAGCCGGTGATGTGGAGCGTGGTCGAGCGTACGGCGCTGGCCGAGGCCGAGATCGAGTACCACGACTATGAGAGCGACACGATCTGGGTGAAGTTTCCGATCCAGTCTGCTGATGGGGATACGATTTTACACGTCGAGGACGAAGGTGGTGAGCGAACTGGCAGGAAAATTGTCGTAAAGCCGCCGCACAGTTTGTCCCATGCTTCAGTTGTCATCTGGACGACAACGCCTTGGACGATCCCGGGTAACCGGGCGGTAGCCTATTCGCCACGCATTGCCTACGGACTTTACGAGATCGTGGCAGCCGAAAATGACTTTGGCCCTCAGCCCGGTGAGAAGCTGGTCTTTGCCGACGCGCTTGCCGATGAAAGCGCAGCCAAAGCCAAGGTGAATTTTAAGCGACTTCGCACCGTGACAAGCGAGGAACTTGCCAACGTAACGTTAGATCATCCGTTTTTTGCGTTAAACGGAGGGTATCATTTCGATGTGCCCATGCTCGTCGGCGACCATGTCACCGACGATGCCGGCACCGGCTTCGTCCACACCGCGCCCGGTCACGGCCGCGAGGACTTTGACGCCTGGATGGATGCGGCGGTGGATCTGCGCACACGCGGCATCGATCCCGCCATCCCGTTCACCGTCGACGATGGCGGCTTCTTCACCAAGGACGCGCCGGGGTTCGGCCCCGACCGCGAGGGTGGACCGGCACGCGTCATCGATGACAATGGCAAGAAGGGCAACGCCAACCAGGCCGTCATCGACGAGTTGATCAAACGCAACGCGCTGTTCGCGCGTGGCCGGCTGAAGCACAGCTACCCTCACTCCTGGCGGTCCAAGAAACCGATCATCTTCCGCAACACGCCGCAATGGTTCGTCTACATGGACAAGGACCTCGGCGATGGCTCGACGTTGCGCAGCCGGGCGCTCAAGGCCATCGACGACACCCGCTTCGTGCCCGCCGCCGGCCAGAACCGCATCCGCGCCATGATCGAGGAGCGCCCGGACTGGGTGCTGTCGCGCCAGCGCGCCTGGGGCGTGCCGATCGCCGTCTTCGCCGATGCCGACGGCAATGTGCTGAAGGACGAAGCGGTCAACCAGCGCATCATGGACGCCTTCGAGAAGGAGGGCGCCGACGCCTGGTTCGCGGCTGATGCCAAGGAGCGTTTCCTTGGCAATCACGACGCTTCGAAGTGGAAGCAGGTGATGGACATCCTCGACGTCTGGTTCGATTCGGGCTCGACGCATGCCTTCACGCTGGAGGATCGTCCTGACCTGAAATGGCCGGCCGACGTCTATCTCGAAGGCTCCGACCAGCATCGCGGCTGGTTCCATTCGTCGCTGCTGGAGAGCTGCGGCACCAGGGGCAGGGCGCCTTACGACACCGTCGTCACCCATGGTTTCACCATGGACGAGGATGGCCGCAAGATGTCAAAGTCGCTGGGCAACACCGTGGTGCCGCAGGACGTCATCAAGCAGTCGGGCGCCGATATCCTGCGTCTGTGGGTGGTGACGACCGACTACTGGGAGGACCAGCGGCTCGGCAAGAACGTGCTGCAGACCAACATCGACGCCTACCGCAAACTGCGCAACACCATCCGCTGGATGCTGGGTACGCTTGCCCATGACGATGGCGAAGAGGTGCCGATGGAGAAAATGCCGGAGCTGGAGCGGCTGATGCTGCACCGGCTGGCCGAGCTCGATGAGGTCGTGCGTTCGGGCTACGACGCCTTCGAATTCAAGCGCATCACCCGCATGCTGCTCGATTTCATGGTGGTCGAGCTGTCGGCGTTCTATTTCGACATCCGCAAGGACGCGCTCTACTGCGACGCGCCGACGAGCCTGAAGCGCAAGGCTTCGGTGCAGGTGGTGCGCCATCTCTTCGATTGCCTGGTGAAATGGCTGGCGCCGATGCTGCCTTTCACCATGGAGGAGGCCTGGCTTGACCGTCATCCCGACGCCGTCTCTGTGCATCTCGACCAGTTCCCGCAAATCCCGGCGGACTGGAAGAACGAGGCGCTGGCGGAAAAGTGGCGCCAGGTGCGGCAAGTGCGGCGCGTCGTCACCGGCGCGCTGGAGATCGCGCGCGCCCAGAAGGTGATCGGATCGTCGCTGGAAGCGGTGCCGGTCGTCACAATCAACGACGCAGCGCTCGAAGCGGCGATTTCAGATGTCGACATGGCCGAGATGGCGATCACCAGCGATCTGGTCATCGCTCATGGCGAGGCACCGGCTGGTGCCTTCGCGATCGACGACGTCAAGGGTGTCGCCGTGGTGGTCGAGAAGGCCGAGGATCGTGGCCTGTTAAAATGTGCACGCTCCTGGCGCTACACCGCCGATGTCGGCCAGGATCCGGAATTCCCGGATGTTTCGGCTAGGGATGCGGCGGTGCTGCATGAATTGAAGACGCTTGGCCGACTTTAACGGTTAGTCGGCTGGATCGGTGCACAAATGCCACGCCGGGCGGGCGAAAACCGCCCGCGCGTTGCCCTTAACGAGTGGTTGAGGTAAACACGCGAAACTCCGGAAGACAAATTGTCGCCGGATTTCCGTCGCAAGTGCTTGGACGATGGGGACCGGCCACAAGGCCGGCGGCAATCGAGAGGCTGTCTAGAGTGGGACTTTTTGGCATGACCGAGAGATATAATGCGCGCTTGGCGCTGCTGGCGCCGCTTGTCGCGTCGGGCCTCGCTTTGTCCGGCTGCATGGGCTCTCCGACCTACGGCACCGACAAGACCGCCGGCGAACAGCTGGCCGGCGATATTTCAGGTGCCTTTTCATTCGCGCCGAAGCGCAAGGAACAGATCGACTACAAGCCGCGTCCGACGCTTGTGAAGCCGGCGCCAGGCCAGAAGGAAGCGCTGCCGGCCCCGCAGGACAGCATCGAGACGGCGAGCGCCGAATGGCCCGAATCGCCCGAGCAGCGCCGCGCCCGCCTGCGCGCCGACGCCACCGCCCATCAGAACGACCCGGCTTACCAGTCGGAGATCGTCGACGACGTGCAGACCGATCCGGCCTCGGTGAAGAGGGCAATGGCGGAATCAGGCTCGAGCCACCCGCCGGCATGGACACCGGCCGATTCCGACAAGGGTCGCGCCGCCGAGATCCAGCGCCGCCTTGCCGACAGCAAGCAGGGCGATCCGAACACCCGCAAATATCTGAGCGAGCCTCCAGTGCAGTATCGTGTCGCGGCCGGCACGGCGCCGCAGAACGAGCTTGGCGAGGACGAGTACAAGAAGGAACGCCGTCTCAAGAAAGAGGCGGAAGGCAAGAAGGGCAGCGGCTGGTTCGACTGGATGCCGTCCCTGTAAAAACCGCTTCTTTCTTATTTCTTGCCGAAGGGCGCCCGGCTCAGCCGCGCCGTTCCCGGAAAAATCCTTTGAGCAACAAGGCCGCCTCGGTCTCGCCCATGCCTGGATAGATGTCGGGCCTGTGGTGGCAGGTTGGCGATGCGAAGAAGCGCACGCCATTGACCACCGCGCCGCCCTTGTCGTCGGCGGCACCGAAATAAAGCCGGCGCAGCCGGGCGAAGGAAATGGCGCCGGCGCACATGGCGCAAGGTTCCAGCGTCACATAGAGATCATGGCCGGTCAGCCGTTCGGCCGACAGTTTGCGGCAAGCTTCGCGGATGACCAGCATCTCGGCATGCGCGGTCGGGTCGGCAAGTTCGCGTGTGCGGTTGCCGGCGCTGGCGACAACACCAGCGCCGTTGGCGATGACGGCGCCGACCGGCACTTCGCCTCGCAAGGCGGCAGCCTCGGCCTCCTTCAGCGCCAGCGCCATGAAATCGGGCCGCTTCACGCGATTTCCACTCTGATTATCTCCTCGCCACCTGACGGTGATCCTGTTATTGAGCGCAGGACCTCGAAAATCGGGACTCGGTTTTCGAAAATGATCATGCGCCACATCAAAAGTGCTACAGCGTTCGTTGCGCGCCCGAAAGGATGCGCCACGCTGTAGCAGCGCAAACGGATAAAGGCCACATGGACGACAACGACAAGAAATTCCGACCCAGGAAGGGTCCGGCCAAGAGTGGGCCGAAAGCCGCGGGACCGCGCAGCCGTGATGGCGCCGCCGGCAAGGGCGGCAAGCCGTCCTTTGGCGCCAAGAAGCCTTACGCACCGCGTGGCGATCGGCCGATGGCCGCCGATGGCGAGCGGCCGAAGCGCGATTTCAAGGGCGGCGACAAGCCTTTCAGCAAAGGCCCGCGACCCGAAGGGAAGCCTTTTGAGAAGCGCGAAGGGCCGCGCAAGCCCTACGCACCGCGCGGCGACCGCCCGATGGCCGCCGAGGGTGAGCGCAAACCGTATGAGAAGCGCGAAGGACCACGCAAGCCCTACGCACCGCGCGGCGATCGCCCGGTGGCCGCCGAAGGCGAGCGCAAGCCCTATGAAAAGCGCGAGGGGCCGCGCAAGCCCTATGCACCGCGGGGCGACCGACCGGCTGCGGCGGCAGCGGGCGGCGAAAAGCGTTTCGACCGTCCCAAGCGTGATTTCAGTGACCGCGCGCCGCGCGACGCCGGCGATCGCCCGAAGCGTGACTTCGCCGACCGCCCCAAGCGCGATTTCGGCGACCGGCCGAAGCGGGATTTCAACGATCGGCCGCAAGGCGCGGCAGGCGGCAGCTTCCAGCCACGCCCGCGTCCCGCCGAGGGCGCGGAAGAGGCAGGCGAGCGCATCGCCAAGCGGCTGGCACGCGCTGGCCTGGCCTCGCGCCGCGATGCCGAGGAGCTGATCGCTGCCGGCCGCGTCAAGGTCAATGGCCGCGCCCTGACTTCACCGGCCTTCAACGTGATGCCTGATGACATCATCCATCTCGACGGCATGGAAATCCCGCCGATCGAGCGCACCCGGCTGTTCCTGTTCCACAAGCCGGCCGGCGTCGTCACCACCAACCGCGATCCCGAGGGCCGCAAGACCGTCTTCGACGTGCTGCCGGCTGAATTGCCGCGGCTGATGACCATCGGCCGGCTCGACATCAACACCGAAGGCCTGCTGCTGCTCACCAATGATGGCGGCCTGTCGCGCGTGCTCGAACTGCCGGCCACCGGCTGGCTGCGCCGCTATCGCGTGCGCGTCCACGGCAAGGTCGAGGAAAGCGCGCTTGCCGGCCTGCGTGAAGGCATTGCCGTCGACGGCGTGTTCTACGGTGCCATCGAAGCGACGCTCGACCGTGAGCAAGGCACCAATGCCTGGCTGACGATCGGCTTGCGCGAGGGCAAGAACCGCGAAGTCCGGAATATCCTGGGCTCGCTTGGCCTCGACGTGACGCGGCTGATCCGTATCTCCTACGGGCCATTCCAGCTCGATGACCTCGCCGAGGGCCATGTGCTGGAGATCAAGGGCAGGGTGTTGCGCGATCAGCTTGGCGAGCGCCTGGTCGAAGAATCCGGCGCCAATTTCGACGCCGATGTCACCAAGCCATTTTCCAACAAGCCGGTGCGGCGCACCGAAGTTCGCGAGCCGGAGCCGGAGCGGCCGAAATTCACCCGCGACGGTGAGCGCCGCCCGATCGGCGAGGGCGGTTTGATCAAGAACCGCAAACGCCGCGAAGGCAGCCGCGACGAGGCTCTGGGCAAGCTGTCGACAAGCCCTGACAGAAGCGCGGAGAAGAGTTTTGGCGAACGCGGCCCGCGTCCCGAACGCAGCTTTGGCGACAAGCCACGCGGCAGTTTTGGCGACAAACCGCGCGGCGGCTTCGGCGACAAGCCGCGTGGTGCTTTTGGCGGCAAGCCGGGCGGCGGGAAAAAGTCCGAGCGCGAGCAGCGGCCGATCGAGCCGCCCGGCCAGCGCAAGGCCAATGTCTGGATGGCACCGGGCGCGCGGCCGATCGGCAAGGGCAGGGCCGATGCAGACGCAGCCAAGGCCGCTGAAGCAAAGGCGCGAAAGGCATCGTTCAAACCGACCTATGGCAAACCGGCCGGCGCAAAGCCGTTCGGCAAGCCGCGCGGCGACCGTCCGACCAGCACACGCGGTGAGCGGCCGCGCGGCGGCCCCAAGGGCAAGTAATGCGGATCGTCGGCGGTGAGTTTCGCGGGCGTCCGCTGGCCACGCCGCGCAGCGACGCCATCCGGCCGACGACCGATCGCACCCGCGAGGCGGTCTTCAACGTGCTGGCGCATCGCTTTGCCGAGCAGTTGGACGGCGCGCGTGTGCTCGACCTGTTCGCCGGCACCGGTGCGCTCGGGCTGGAAGCCCTGTCGCGCGGTGCCTCCTATGGCGTCTTCATCGAGGAATCGGCCGAAGGCCGTGGCCTGATCCGCGACAATGTCGAGGCCTTCGGCCTGACCGGCCGCACCAAGATCTTCCGCCGCGATGCCACCGGCCTTGGCGAGGCCGGCACGCTGGCGCCGTTCGGCCTCGTCTTTGCCGACCCGCCCTATGGCAAGGGCCTTGGCGAGCGCGCCTTGCAGTCGGCGAAAGCCGGCGGCTGGCTTCGCCCCGGCGCGCTGTGCGTGGTCGAAGAGGCGGCAGTGGCGCCCTTCGAGCCGGGTCACGGTTTTTCGGTGCTGGACGAGCGCAACTACGGCGAGACCGTCATCCGCTTTATCGAGGCGGCCTGATACGCCATCGCGATTGGCGGTTCCTCTCCCCCGCTTCACGGGGACGAGGAACCGAGCTCCGCCTCTAAAATGACCAACAATTAACTTTGCTTGTCGCCAGTACCTTGCCTATCGTCTGCAGACAGAACCGGAGCCGTTGATGACATCCAGGATTGAATGGCTGCGCGGAACGCTGTTGGCGTCCTCTTTGGCTTTTGTCATGACCAGCCCGGTGGCGGCCGAGAGCCCCGTCTTGCCCAACACGGTTCCGGCCGAGTTCAAGGTCACGGATTTCCTGCTCGATAACGGCATGGAGGTGGTCGTCATTCCCGACCACCGTGCGCCGATCGTCACCCATATGGTCTGGTACAAGATCGGCAGCGCCGACGAGCCGCCCGGCAAATCCGGCATTGCGCATTTCTTCGAACATCTGATGTTCAAGGCGACGACCAATCATGCGGCGGGCGAGTTCGACCGCGCCATCTCCGATATCGGCGGCTCCAACAACGCCTTCACCTCCTACGACTACACCGCTTTCCACGAGACGGTGGCGCCGTCGGCACTCGAGCTGATGATGAGCTTTGAGGCCGATCGTATGCGCAATCTCATCCTCACCGACGATGTCATCAAGACCGAGCGCGATGTCATCCTCGAGGAGCGCCGCTCGCGCATCGACAACAGCCCCGAGGCCGTGCTGGACGAGGAGGTCGATGCGGCGCTGTGGCAGAACCAGCCCTACCGCATCCCGGTCATCGGCTGGATGCAGGAGATGCAGCAGCTGAACCGCGCCGACGCTGTCGCCTTCTATGACAAATATTACCGGCCCAACAACGCGGTGCTGATCGTTGCCGGCGATGTCGAACCGGACACGGTGCGGGCGCTGGCCGAAAAGACCTATGGCAAGGTGGCGCGCGGCCCCGATCTGCCGCCGCGCATACGCCCGGTCGAGCCGGAGCAGAACACCAAGCGCACGGTGACGCTCGCCGATGCCCGCGTCAGCGTGCCGAGCTTTTCCACCCAATGGGTGGTGCCGTCCTATCACACCGGCAAGCCGGGCGAGGCGGAAGCGCTCGACCTCTTGGCGGAGATCCTTGGCGGCGGCAATCGCAGCCGGCTCTACCAGGCGCTCGTCGTCCAGCAAGGTATCGCATCCAGCGCCGGCGCCTTTTTCCAGGGCACCATGCTCGACGACACCAACTTCACCGTCTATGGCGCGCCGCGCGGGGATGCCAAAATCTCCGACGTCGAAGCGGCGGTCGATGCCGAAGTGGTGCGCATCGTCAAGGATGGCGTCACGCCATCGGAGCTGGAGAAGGCCAAGGACCGCTATGTCAGATCGATGACCTTTGCCCGCGACAAGCAGGATTCCATGGCCAACATCTATGGCTCGACGCTGGCCACCGGCGGCAATGTGCAGGACGTCCAGCAGTGGACGGACCGCATCCGCAAGGTCACGACAGACGAGGTCAAGGCCGTCGCCGCGCGCTATCTCGTGCTCGCCCGGTCGACCACCGGTTATTTGCTGCCGCAGCAACAGGCGGGGAATTGATTTGATGAAGAGATCGAGCGTTGGCGCTGCCCCTCACCTGCCTGCCGGCATCCTCTCCCCGTACAGTGACGGGGAGAGGGGCGCCGTCATCGCCGGTTTCGCCAGTCACCATGGTTGCAAGACGGAAGCCGAGGTTGCGGCCAGCCTCCTTCTCCCCGTCACTATACGGGGAGAAGTGCCCGGCAGGGCGATGAGGGGCGGCGCCGACTTCGACAATTGTTCGTTTGGAACGACCACCCCGAGCCGCGCCATCGCCCCGCTGATCACTTTACTTCTCTCCATCCTCTTCCTCATCCTGCCGGCACTCACCGCGCGGGCCATGGACATCCAGTCCGTCACCTCGCCAAAGGGCATCACCGCCTGGCTGGTCGAGGACTATTCCGTGCCGGTTGTCGCCATCCGCTTCGTCTTCGGCGGCGGCTCGACGCAGGATGCGGTCGGCAAGGAAGGGCTGGCCAATCTGATGACCGGCCTGTTCGACGAAGGCGCCGGCCCGCTCGACAGCGAAGACTTCCAGATCAAGCTCGACGATGCCGGCGCCGAGATGAGCTTCGACGAGAGCCGCGACGGCATCTACGGCTCGATGCGCATGCTGGCCGAGCAGCGCGACCAGGCCTTCGACCTGTTGCGGCTGGCGGTCAACGAGCCGCGCTTCGACCAGCTGCCGATCGACCGCATCCGCGCCCAAATCCTGTCCGGCATCGTCGCCGGCGAAAACGATCCCGACACGGTGGCGCAGAACAAATGGGCGCGAGCGCTTTATGGCGATCATCCCTATTCCCGCTCCGACCAGGGCACCAAGGAAAGCATCGCCACCATCACGCGCGATGATCTCAATGCCTTGCACAAAGCGGTGTTCGCGCGCGGCGGGCTGCGTGTCGCCGTTGTCGGCGCCATCGACGCGGAGACGCTGAAGAAGAAGCTCGACATGGTGTTCGGCGACCTGCCGCAAAACCAGGCGCTGAGGCCGGTGGCCGATATCGACCCGAAGCTGGCGCAGCATATCGAGGTCGACTACGACCTGCCGCAGACCTCCCTGCAGCTCGCCTTTCCCGGCGTGAAACGCAAGGCGGCGGATTTCTTCCCCGCCGTGCTGATGAACGAGATTCTTGGCGGCGGCACCTTCACCTCGCGCCTGTTCCAGGAGGTGCGCGAGAAGCGCGGGCTGGCCTACAGCGTCAACTCCTCGCTCATCAACCAGGACCACGCCAGCGCGCTGATCGTCAGCACCGGCACCCGCTCCGACCGTGCTTCCGAAACGCTGGGCATCATCCGCGACGTGGTCAAGCGACTGGCCGAAGAAGGCCCGACCGAAGCGGAACTGGCGGCCACCAAGAAATACATGATCGGCGCCTACGCCATCAACAATCTGGACTCGTCCAGCGCCATCGCCTCGACGCTGGTCGAACTGCAGCTCGACGATCTCGGCATCGACTACATGCAGCGCCGGACCGGTTACATCAACGCGGTGACGCTCGATCAGGTCAAGGCGGCGGCGAAGAAGCTGCTGACCACCGAGCCGACCATCATGGTGATCGGCCCGAAATTGGCCGGAGCCGGCAAGGGATGAGAGCGGGCACGCATTTCTCTTTTCCGGACGCCGGCGCCGCCCCTCATCGCCCTGCCGGGCACTTCTCCCCGTATAGTAACGGGGAGAAGGGGGTTGGCCGCAACCTCGGCCCCCACCTTGCAACCTTGGTGATTGGCGAAATCGGCGATGGCAGCACCCTTCTCCCCGTCACTATACGGAGAGAGGATGCCGGCAGGCAGGTGAGGGGCGGCGCCAACTTCAACAATTGGCGGTCTCCGTCGCCGGCCAGAAACGAGGCAGGAGTCACGCAAAATGGCGCCTAGCTTCGGCATCGCCTTCGGCGGCGGCGGCGCGCGCGGGCTGGCGCATATTCATGTCATCGAGGCGCTGGACGAGTTGGGCATCAAGCCGGTGGCGATTGCCGGCTCGTCGATCGGCGCCATCATGGGCGCCGGCATGGCATCGGGCATGACCGGCAAGGACATCCACGACTATGCCCGCTCGATCCTCGGCCGCCGCGCCCAAGTGGCGAGCCGCATGTGGCGGGCGCGGCCGGGCACCATCGCCGAAGCCATGCAGGGTGGCATCCGCGTCAGCCAGTTCAATGTCGAGCGCATCCTGAAAGCCTTTCTGCCCGAAGCCATTCCCGAAACCTTCGGCGAGCTGCAAATCCCGCTGAAGGTGACTGCGACCGACTATTTCGGCCACAAGCTCGCTGTCTTCGAAGACGGCGACCTGCACTCGGCGCTGGCGGCCTCGGCGGCCATCCCCGCCGTGTTCCGGCCGGTGACGCGCGACGGCAGGCTGCTGATCGACGGCGGCATCTACAATCCCGTGCCGTTCGACCTGATCGAAAACGACGCCGACATCATCATCGGCGTCGACGTCGTCGGCGCGCCGGAAGAGGCCGACCGCAAACAGCCCACCTCCGTCGACCTGATGTTCGGCGCCACGCAATTGATGATGCAGTCGATCACCGCCAACAAGCTGAAGCAATGCCGCCCCGACATCCTGGTCCGCCCGGCAGTCTCGAGATACCGCGTCCTCGATTTCCTGAAGATCGACGCCTTGATGAACGAGACGGTCGATATCAAGGATGAGCTGAAGCGGCAGGTTGAGAAGGTGGTTGAGGCGAGGAATAGCGCCGCCATCAAGGGGAGGCGGGGGAAACAGGTCGGGTGAAGTGCATCTTTCCTTCACCTGAGAGGAGAGAGCCCAACCGTCTTACGACTTAGCCGTCATCGGCGCATACTCTAGCGCCACCACGCCGTTGCTAAACGGCTTTGCGGAAATCAGGTCGAGCGTCACCGCCGCGCCGCCTGGGAACAGCGGCTTGCCCTGGCCGACGGCGCCTGGATAGCTGAGCAGCCTGACGCGGTCGACCAGGCCGTGGCGCAGCAATTCCTGCGCGACGCTGAGGCTGCCATGCACGTAGATGTTGCCGCCGCTGCCTTGCTTCAGCGTCCTGACCGCTTCCGGCAGAGGCCCTTTCAGCAATTCGGCCGGCTTCCAGTCGAGCGCCTTCAGGCTGTTTGAGGCGACATATTTCGGCAGCGCGTTGAACCGGTCGGCAAAATCTCCGGTTTCCGTTGGCCAGGAGCCGGCAAAGATCTCATAGGTCGTGCGCCCCAAAAGCATGGCGCCGCTGTCGGCAAGCTCGTCCTCCTTGAACCTGTTCATCTCGTCGTTCCAGGTCACGCTGGGCAGCTTCTCGACCTCAGCAATGCCATCGACGCTGATGAATTCGGTTACTATAAGTTTTCGCATAGCGCTCTCCCTTTCCGTCAAAGGACGAACCGCGTGGGCGCTTTGCGACACGCTTCATGAAAAAAATCGCGACGCCTTGTCGTCTTCGGTTAGTGATCGAGACACGCATGACCTCAGCCGGCCTGACGGCGCACCCCGACATATTGATCCGCCCGGGGGTGTCGAAGTACCGCGTGCTCGACTTCCTGAAATCGGCGCGCTGATGAACGAGACAGTGGATACCAGGACGAGCTGAAGCGGCAGGTGGAGAAGGCGGTTGAGGCGAGGGCGGGAAGGGGAAACGACGGAAGCGGGTGGCTGGGTGAGGGTGGTGGCGTGCCGCTGAGGCGTGACGCCTACTCCGCTTGCTGAGCCGGCTTAAGCGAGCAAAATGCGACCCATAGAACGGTCGCATTTGACCTGGTGCGGATATAGGCGAGTTCACGGATGAATGGCGGCTATGCACCTCATTCCGTGCCACCTAGCCTAAGCGATTGCGTTCTTGCAATATCTCGGGACAAGCTCCAGAGCCAGTTTACATCAATGGATCTCTAATGAGTGCGCGCTTATCGACTGCCATTAGGATCGGGGAAGCCGCAAAGGCGATCTTTCGAAAAACTCAGAGCTTTCCAAGTCGAGAATTCGGAGAGCATGCAGACCTGAGCGAACGCGAACACGTCGGTGTTGAACCGATGCTTTTGGCGCTTTCGATGGAGCTAGCACTCAAAGCGTGGTTCGTCTTCGACCACGACGATCCAAGAGTTGCCAAATCGCACAATTTGATGAAGCTGTTTGATCGCCTAAAGCCCGAAAGCCAAGAGAAACTCGACGCTGAGTTCAAAAGGTCAGTGCTCCCGTATCATCCCAACGGTTTCTACATGGACTACAGCATTCGCCACATTCTGCATCAACACCAAGATGCCTTTACCGACTGGCGCTACCTTCACGAGGCGAAGAAATCGATGATGTTCGATCAGGGTGCTTTTGAGGCAACGCTCGAAATGGTGCTCCGTGAGTTCGAGAAAAGATATCGCGTTGAGCGGGCGAAGCCGCTTTGGCCATCCTGAATGCAGTCCGGATCGGGGGGGCCGATGCGGCATTGAAGGCTCGTTTCGAGCGGTAGCTTCGGGCAGGAGCTTTCCGTGCCGGAGCGAAAGGCTAACGACCGCAGCGAGGGGAGTTACGGCTGGGCGGTAACGCGCCCAATGTCGGACGTTCGACTGCCAATAGACCTATCCCATGAGCCGTCATTCGACGGATCGTAGAAGGGGCGTTTTGGTCCCAGCGTCAACGCCGAAGCGATCTAGGCAAGTCAGCGCTTCTAACTTGTCACGACGGAGACCAGTATACGCAAAATACGTATCCTGGAATTCTGTGCGCTACAGCCGATTCTTGTTTGAAGCCGCCAACGAATTTGGTACAAAGTAAGAACATCTGAATCTGGAGTCCGGTGGCCAATTTGACCTTTTTTTCAAAGCTATGGCTCCGTTTAGTCGACCATGACGCAGGCGCCCCACCCCCAAGGTATGTCGATCTTGCACCGACCGACAAAGCAGATAGGTCCGGCATCTATTCGGATGCTCTAACCTATGCAACCAACAATCCGAATGTATCGAATATTGCGCTGACCGGACCATACGGCTCAGGAAAAAGCAGCATCATAAAAACATTCCTGACCAAATACGAAAGGCCGGTCCTCCAAATATCTCTTGCGGCCTTCTTGCCTGAAGCTGACGGATCGGTCTCAACAACTGAGGTCAGGTATCCCCAACGAGCCACTGTTAGCAAGCAGGAAATTGAACGAAGCATCCTGCAACAGATGCTCTACGGCGCAGATGCCAATAACCTACCCCTGTCACGGTTTAAGAGAATTCAGTCGCCACAATGGTCGTCCTGGCTCATTTCCTTATTCATTATGGTTGGCTTGATCGCCTGCTGGCACTTACTGCAGAACAGCACAGAAATAACAAGTGGAGCTTTTTTCAAACCTAAAGATTATACTAACTGGTTTAACTTCGTTAGTTTTTCAGTAGGGTTCTTGTTTGTGTGGCAATTATTGCATTACATATATGTAAAGAGCTTAGGCGTGTCTCTGAAGAGTATATCTCTACGGGATATCGAGATCGCTTCGGAGACCGCAGCAGAAGAGTCAATTTTGAATCGGCACTTGGATGAAATTATCTATTTCTTCCAATCAACCAAGTATGACCTCGTAATCATTGAGGATTTAGATAGGTTTAATAATCCAGACGTCTTTGTAACCTTGCGCGAAATAAACAGTCTCATAAACGCCAATGCAGGCGTGAAGCGGCAGATACGTTTCCTCTATGCGCTTCGAGACAACATGTTCGTGAACACGGATCGGACAAAATTCTTCGAATTTATCGTTCCGGTGATCCCGATTATAAATAGCTCTAACTCGATCGACAAAGTTATTGAACAAGGGGAGCGTTTGTCCCTAGACAAACGGCTTGATCGTCAGTTTCTGCGCGAGGTGTCGCGCTACCTTAATGATCTGCGGTTGATACAAAATATCTTCAATGAGTACGCTGTTTACGTCGCAAATCTGGAGACGGATGGCGAGAACATTCTCGATGCGAACAAGCTGCTCGCTATCCTGATTTACAAGAATGTACTCCCCAGCGATTTTGAAGAACTGCACCGCGAAAAAGGGAAGGTCGCAGGTATACTCCATAAGCATGATGATTATGTCGCGAATTCTGAGATCAATTATAAAAATAAGATATCTGAATTAGAGCGTCATATTAGCAATGCTGAAAAGCAACTGCCCACAGATTTGGAAGAGCTCCGCAAGATTTATGCACTGACGTTGCTCACGAAAGCGCCATTGGGTTACACCTTGATCGAATTCAATGGTGCGCGGAACGACGCAATACAGACTATTGGAAATCATCAACAATTCGACGAACTCATTGAGGCGGCAGAGATCGTATTTCGTTCGCCGCAGGGTCACGCGCAGAGGATCAACATCAGCGGTTTGCAAAAAGAGGTCAATTCTGAAAAAACCTACCAAGAACGGAAAGCAGAGCTCCATCACAAGTCCGGCGAAGCCAAGGACGCGGCTGCACTAGCCGTTCGAGATCTCAGGGTGAAAATTTCGACGCTGCGTACGACAAAATTCAACGAGATCATTCGGAACGACGCGAAAGGCACGCGAGAGCTGTTCGAGGCTTTTGGTGAGAACAAAGAGCTGGTGAAGTTTTTAGTTCTTGAGGGATTTCTCGACGACAGCTATTATCAATACACATCTTTATTCCATTCGGGGCGTCTATCCCCAAATGACAACAAGTACTTGATTCAGATACGGAGCTTCAACAATCCGGCACCAGATTTTCAGATCGATAATCCCAAAGAAGTTATTGCGGGAATGCGCGAAGACGATTTCCGTCAGTCTTTCGCGCTCAACAAAGCTCTGGTTGACTGCATGTTCAGCGACCCACGCGAATATGGCTCGCAGATCGAGAAGTTGATTGGCTACATATCTTCAAATTTTTCCGCGTGTGGTACATTCTTTTCAATCTATTATGAAAGAGGAAAGCGCGTCACCGAACTGACATCTGCTCTAGCCAGCAGGTGGCCAGGATTCGTGTCTACCGCGATTTCGTCTCCTGATAGCGCTAGCCATATTGCACGGATGATTGCGCATCTGCCGGAGAGGGATATTTCATCTCTGCATCAGAAGGCTGCTGGAATCTCCGAGAATATCGCCATCAACCTGTCCAAAATCTTGGCTTTGGGGATCGATTTTGAACCTAGTCGATTGGCGCTACTTAAATTTGAGTTGAAAGATCTCAGGAGCATAAGGGATTACCCGGCCATAGCCCGGCTGATAGCCGAAGAAGGGCAATACGAACTTTCTATTGAGAACTTGGAGTTCGTGTTTCGAGATGTGTACGGTTTGACCGCTATGCGCGACCTGCAAGTCAAGCATTATACAACTGTCTTGAGAACTGAGAATCTAGCCCTGGTCGACAAGATTAAAAGTGATTTCGATCTCTATCTCAGGGGCATTCTTCTCCAATCAGACACCAATACCGAAGAAGAGGTGTGGGCGATCATTGAAGTGATCAGCCATGATGCAATCGATGGCAAATATCTTGAGCAGTTCATCGCAAAGCAATCCGCAAAACTTCCCTCACTCGTTCAAGTTCCTGCACGCCTACATTCGATGATGTTTCGCCACCGAAAGATGGAAGCTTCATGGGAGAATTGCTTGGCATATTTGGCCAGCGAGAATTTTGATCCGATGACACTCACAGCCTATTTGGATCACGACGAATCCCTGTCCATTCTTTCTTCAACCGCTGTGGCGGATCAGGAGTCTGCCCTGCCATTGCGCCAGTTCCTGCTAAAGAATAGTGACTTTAGCGATAGTGCCTACAGGGCCTATATCCGAGCCCTTCCAAAGCAATTCAAGCAGTTCCCAAGTGGGGTCAGCTTGGAAAAGTTGCAAATATTGATTGAAGAGAGGACCATAACGTTTGCAGAAGACAGCTTCGCGTTCTTAGATGGAAAGGAAAATCTACGAGTTGTTTATGTCGCGAACAACATTGATCGTTACCTGGCTGATAAAGCGAAGTTTACGTTGGACGACGATTTTCGTCAGAATCTTTTGAGTTCAAAAATTAGTGACGATCGAAAGCTAAAGATCATTGCCGATATGGATTTGACGTTATTGGCCAGTTTGCCAGATCGCGCGTCGGTTATCGGACAGATATTCCACCGTGCCGGTGCAGATTTGGGTGGCTTGAGTGCGGAAGTGGCTCAAGCTCTAATTATACATTCTAAGCCAATTGCGACTCAGATTTCGCTGTTTAACAGATGCCAAAAGACGTTGTCAGACGAAGAGGTATGGGCAACGCTCAATCAATTGCCTAAGCCATTTTCGGAGATTGAGCCAGGTTGGAAGCAACCAACGATACCGACAACGCCCGAAAATCTTGAGCTTGTAGAATGGTTGGAATCGCGCTTCATTATTTCTTCTTCCAAGCGGACGTTCTTTACAGACGAAATTCGTATCTACAACCGTAGAAAGAAGGGCTAGAGGTCGACAGGGTAGGCGACACCCTTTCCGATGTGCAACCCATTAGGTGCCTGTCCGCTTCCGGCCCCATTCGGCGTCTGGCGCGAAGCTATCGCTGAGGAATAACCGCCTTCGCCCGCTTCACCCCTGAAGGCAAAAGACCCCGGCGCCCTCAGTCCTTCGCCCGCTCCACATAGGCCCCATCGGCGGTCATCACCACAACGCGGGTGCCCGGCGCGATGTGCGGCGGCACCAGGGTGCGCACGCCGTTGGACAGCACGGCCGGCTTGTAGGATGACGAGGCCGTCTGGCCCTTGGTCGTCGGCTCGGTTTCCACCACTTCGAAGGTGGCGCGCTGCGGCAGCACCAGGGAAATAGCAATGCCGTTGAACTGCGACACCTGCACGGCCATGCCTTCCAGCAGGTAAGGCGCCATGTCGCCGACCACGGCTTCCGACACCGCGACCTGGTCGTAGCTTTCCGGGTTCATGAAATGAAAGCCTTCGCCGTCGCGATAGAGGAAGGTATGCTCGCGCTCTTCCACATAGGCGCGCTCCACCTGTTCGGTGGTGCGGTAGCGCTCCGAAACTTTCACCCCGTCGCCGATGCGGCGCATGTCGAGCTGCGTTACAGGCGTGCCCTTGCCTGGGTGGATGTTTTCGGCAAAGAGGATCACATAAAGCTTGCCGTCCTTGTCGACGACGTTGCCTTTGCGGAGCGAACTGGCGATGACTTTCACCACGGTTTTAAATCCTGCAAGAAGAGTTGACTGGCGTTTGCCGGCTTGTGCGGCGCTGGATGGGGGCCTACCGCATCTTGGCCGCCACCGCCAGCCCCCTTCCACCATGATCCGAGCCGCATGACCGAAGCTTCGCCCTGGTGGACGCCTGACGTTCATGCCGACCGCCGCCCGCGGCTGATGCTGCGCAACGGCATCGCCGCCAGCCTGCGCGACTGGTTCGCCGCCCATGATTTCGTCGAGGTGCAGACGGCGGCCCTGCAGGTCTCGCCCGGCAACGAGGCGCATCTGGCGGCTTTCGCCACCGATGCGATCGGGCCGGACGGCGCAAGGGCGCCGCTTTATCTCCACACCTCGCCGGAGTTTGCCTGCAAGAAGTTGCTCGCCGCCGGCGAGCAGCGCATTTTCAGCTTCGGTCCGGTCTATCGCAACCGCGAGCGCGGCCCCTTGCACCATCCCGAATTCACCATGCTCGAATGGTATCGCGTGGGCGAAGCCTATGAGAGCCTGATGCTGGATTGCGCGGCCTTCCTGGCGCTGGCCGCGACAAGGGCAGGGGCTACTCTTTTCTCGTTTCGTGGCCGCGACTGCGATCCGTTCGCCGAGCCGGAACGGCTGACGGTGGCAGATGCCTTCTCTCGCCATGCCGGCATCGATCTGCTGGCCACGGTCGCCGCCGACGGCAGCACCGATCGCGACGCGCTATACGCCGCCTTGATCCGGGCCGGCATGCGTACCGCGCCCGACGACAGCTGGGCCGACCTGTTCAGCCGGGTGATGGTGGAAAAAATCGAGCCATTCCTCGGGCAGGGACGAACGACCATCCTGTGCGAATATCCGGTGGCCGAGGCGGCACTGGCACGGCCGAGCCCACGCGACCCGCGCGTGGCGGAGCGTTTCGAGCTCTATTGCTGCGGCGTCGAGCTCGCCAACGGCTTTGGCGAACTGACCGACGCCAAGGAGCAGCGCCGGCGCTTCATCATCGAGATGGATGAGAAACAGCGCATCTATGGCGAGCGCTATCCGCTCGACGAGGATTTCCTCGCCGCGCTTGCCATCATGCCGCCGGCCAGCGGCATCGCGCTCGGCTTCGACCGGCTCGTCATGCTGGCGACAGGCGCGCAAAAAATCGAGGACGTGATCTGGACGCCTGTTGCCTGAGGCGCGGAAAGATCTGGCCTATTCGATTCCAGGGATCAAGACTGGACCGTGACCCCGAACCAAGAGACCACATGATCGGTACTGGATTTCAAGGTCAATCGGAAGATCTACAGTGGCTGCTTCTGAAACGGTCGAAATCGCCATTGTCGGCGCCGGAGTTGTCGGGCTGGCGACGGCACTTCGCCTTGTCGCGGACGGCCGCGAAGTCCTGCTCATCGATCCGAACGAGCCGGGCTCCGGCGCGTCATCAGGCAATGCCGGAACGATCGCCGAATATGCCTGCATGCCGGTCGGCACTCCTGCGGTGCTGCGGGCGTTGCCAAAGCTGCTGCTTGATCCCGACAGCCCGTTTTCGCTGCGCTGGCCGGCGCTGCTGCAGCTGGCGCCATGGCTCGTTCGGTTCATGCGGCAATCGCTGCCGGCGGCCACCCGGGCCAATGCGCTGGCGCTCGCCGGACTGCTGGCCGACGCCCTCCCGGCCTGGGAAGACATGGCCGGGGAGGCCGGCCTGGAGGACCAGCTGCGCCGCAATGGCTGTCTTTACCTCTATCGCCGCGAGAGCGATTTTGCCGCTGGCGCCAGCGGCCGGGCAATGCGCGCTGGGTTTGGCATCCGCCAAGAGGTGCTGACTCCCGAAGAGGTGGCGGCGCTTGAGCCGGGCCTGCCGGCGACAGCAGCGCATGGCGTGTATTTTCCCGACTCGATCAATGTCACCGATCCGGCAATGGTGATGCGGCGGTTGCTGGGCGCGGTGAGTGCCCGTGGTGCATCGGTGAAGCAGGCTGAGATCACCGGACTGCAGGTCGAGGCTGACGGTGTCCAGCTCAGCGGACCCGGCGTTCGCATCAAGGCTGGCACGGTGGTGATCGCCGCCGGTGCACGGTCGCGCGCACTGGCCGCGCAGGCCGGCGACAGGATTCCGCTCGAGACCGAGCGCGGCTATCATCTCGAATTCCACACCGACGCGCCGCTGCTCAACCGACCTGTCTGTCCCGTCGATCTTGGTTTCTACCTGACGCCGATGGCTGGCCGCTTGCGGGTCGCCGGCACCGTCGAACTCGGCGGCCTGGTCGCGCCGCCAAATCCGCGCCGGCTGGCACTGCTTGACCGTGGCGCCAGGCAAATTTTTCCCGGGCTCGGCTCGCCTGCCTCGCAATGGCTCGGCTTCCGGCCGTCCCTGCCGGATTCCAGGCCGGTCATCGGCGCTTCGCGCGGCAGCTCCCGCGTAATTCATGCTTTCGGGCACGGCCATCTCGGCCTGACGCTGGCTCCGATCACCGCGCGGCTGGTCGCCGACTTGATCGGCGGACGCGGCGGTCCGGCTCGGCTCGCACCTTTCGCGGCGGGCCGTTTCGGCCGTTGATCGACGGATGCCCCCGATCTGAGCTAGTGCGCGAAAACCTGCTCCAGCGAGCGAAAACCCTTGAATTCCAGGGCATTGCCCGAGGGGTCGCGGATGAAAAGCGTTGCCTGTTCGCCGGGCTCGCCCTTGAAACGCACCATCGGCCGTTCCAGCCAGTCGATGTCGTCACGCGCCTCCAGCCGCGTCGCCAGGCGCTGCCAGTCGTCCATCAAGAGCACGGCGCCGAAATGCGGGATCGGCACGACAATGCCGTCGACCTTGCCGTCACTGGGGGCCTGTGCGGCCTGCGGACGCAGATGCGCCGACATCTGGTGGCCGTAAAGGTCGAAATCGACCCAGGTCGCCGATGAACGGCCGATCGCACAGCCCAGCACCTCGCCATAGAAAACGCGGGTTTCATCGAGATCACGGACCGGGAAGGCGAGATGGAAAGGCGTCATCGAAATGCTCCGTGCAAGCTGCGAACCGATTTTGCGTCACAGGGTTCGCGGTTTTGAACCGCCCACCCTGCATTTTGATTGAAGCCTATGCCATTGCACAAGCCGGACCGGAACAATAGATGGGTGGGCAACGGCCGCACACCGGCCGCACCAGCAGGATTTCAGGCATGACCGATATATCAGACGCAGCAAAATTGACCGACCGCGTCGCGGCCTTGGTCGAGGCTGCCAAGAAGGCCGGCGCCGATGCCGCCGACGCCGTGGCCGTGCGCGGCCGCTCGACCGGCGTGTCGGTGCGTCTCGGCAAAGTCGAGGCTACCGAAGCCTCCGAGAGCGAGGATGTCGCGCTGCGTGTTTTCGTCGGCGGCCGCGTGGCGAGTGTCTCGGCGACAGCGGCGTCCGACCCGAAAACGCTGGCCGAACGCGCTGTTTCCATGGCGAGAGTCTCGCCTGAGGATCCCTATCAGGGGTTGGCCGACCCGGCATTGCTGGCCAAACAGACACGCGATCTCGATCTGTTCGACGCCACCGTGGTGTCCGCCGACCAGTTGAAGGAAGCCGCATTGGCGGCGGAGGCGGCAGCGCTTGGCGTCAAGGGCGTGACCAATTCGGCCGGCGCCAGCGCCGGTGCCGGCCTCGGCGGCCTGGTGCTGGCCACCTCGCACGGCTTCCTCGGCCATTATGTCGGCTCGCGTTTCTCGCGCTCGGCCAGCGTCATCGCCGGTGAGGGCACCGGCATGGAGCGCGACTATGAATTCTCCTCGCGCCAGCACTTTGCCGATCTCGATGCGCCCGAGGACATCGGCCGCAAGGCCGGTGAACGCGCGGTGCGCCGCATCGGCGCGCGCAAGGCAGCGACCGGGCCGGTCGACGTGGTGTTCGACCCGCGCGTCGCGCGCGGCATCGCCGGCCATCTTGCTGGCGCCATCAACGGCGCCTCGGTGGCGCGCAAGACCTCGTTCCTGCGTGACATGATGGGCAGGCAGGTGGCCGCGTCCGCCATCACCGTCACCGATGAGCCGCTCAGGCGGCGTGGCCAGGCCTCGCGGCCGTTCGACGGCGAGGGCGTCGAGGGCGAAAAGCTGTTGATGGTCGAGAAAGGCGTGCTCAACCACTGGTTCCTGTCGACCTCGGCTGCAAGGGAACTGGGCCTCGTCACCAACGGCCGCGGCGCGCGCGGCGGCTCCTCCGTGACGCCATCCTCCACCAATCTCGCCATCGAACCGGGCGAGCGGTCGCCGGAAGAGCTGATC
Source organism: Mesorhizobium sp. M0227 (assembly GCF_040321855.1). NCBI lineage: Bacteria > Pseudomonadati > Pseudomonadota > Alphaproteobacteria > Hyphomicrobiales > Phyllobacteriaceae > Mesorhizobium > Mesorhizobium sp. M0227. The sequence continues at coordinate 129,135 of NZ_JAMYSJ010000006.1, forward strand.
AAATCGCTCAGGACCGGCTTCTACGTCACCGAAGTGTTCGGCCAGGGCGTCGACATGATCACTGGCGAATACAGCCGTGGCGCTTCCGGTTTTTGGATCGAGAATGGCGAGCTTGCCTATCCGGTCGCCGAGGTCACCATCGCCTCGAACCTGAAGACGATGTTCCTCAACATGGTGCCGGCCGATGACCTCGACCGCAATTTCGGCACCGCCGCGCCGACGCTCCTGATCGAAGGCATGACCCTTGCCGGAGCATGACCTGACCATAGCCGGGGCCATCTCCGGCGCCTCTGGGGACTTGCCGCTGCTGCGCGATGCCGCCCGCGAGGCGGGGGTCATCGCCATGCGCTACTTCGGCAACAGCCCACAAGTCTGGATGAAGGGCGGCACATCGCCGGTCAGCGAGGCCGACCATGCCGCCGACGCCTATCTGCGCGAAACGCTGCTGGCGGCCCGGCCCGACTATGGCTGGCTGTCGGAAGAGACGGTCGACGATCCGGTCCGGCTTTCCGCACGCCGGACCTTCGTCGTCGACCCGATCGACGGCACACGCGGTTTTCTGGAAGGCCAGCGCACCTGGTGCGTCAGCGTCGCCGTCGTCGAGCGTGGCCGTACGCTGGCCGGCGTGCTGGAATGCCCGGCGATGGAGGAGACCTATTGGGCGCTGCCCGGCCAGGGTGCTTTCCGCAACGGCAAGCGCATTGCGGTTCGCAAGCTGGCGGATACGGCCGAGATTTCCGGGCTGAAGCAGTTGACCGACCTGATGCCGGCCGAATGGCAGGCGCGGCTGAAACGGGCGCCTTACAGCCCTTCGCTCGCCTATCGGCTGGCCATGATTGCCAATGGCGCGCTGGATGCCACTTTCGTCAAGCCGAACGCGCATGACTGGGACATCGCCGCGGCCGACCTCATCTTGCGCGAGGCCGGCGGCCAGCTGCTCGACCAGCATGGCCGTGCTCCGCTCTATGCCGGCGAGGTGACCCGTCACGGCGCGCTCGCTGCAGGCAGCGGTGAATTGCTGGCCGTGCTCGCCGGCGTCATCGCCGGTCTGGACGCGTGAAAGCGTTTTCCCGGGCGAGATGAATTCATCTCGCCCTAAAGGTTCCAAAGTCGGCGGCTTTGGTCTAGACCTGTCACAAACTCACGATATGTGAAGGACCGACATGGCCGCGGAAGACGGAAAGAAACAGCTTTTGCATCTGGTGTTCGGTGGCGAACTGAAGAAGCTTGGCGGTACCGAATTCCGCGATCTCGACGGGCTCGACATCGTCGGCATCTATCCCGACTATCAATCCGCGCACACGGCATGGAAAGCCAAGGCGCAAGCCAGCGTGGACAACGCCCACATGCGTTATTTCGTCGTTCATCTGCACCGGCTGCTGGACCCCGACAACAAGGCTTCCGGTTGACTTCGATGGAGCATGACCTGGCGAAAGGGCCAGCAAGCGATGCCGCGCCCACGGGCAGGGGACGCAGCCGCACGACCAAGGCCTTCTGGCGCAAGATTCGCCAACCGCTGGCGCAGTCGCGATTCGTCAAGAACGCCATCGCCAGCCTGTTCGCCCAGTTCGTCCGCTTCGTGCGCCTCACCAATCGCGTCGTGGAGGGCTCGGCGCGGTTTTCGGGCGGCGCCTATACCGAGTTCGAGCCTGGCATCATAGCCTTGTGGCACGGCCAGCATCTGCTGACGCCGGCCTACTACCCCAAGCGCAAGCCGCTGGTCGCCATGGTCTCACGCAGCGCCGATGCCGAGCTCAACGCGCTGATGCTGGAAAAATTCGGCATCGAGGCGGTGCGCGGGTCGGGCGGGCGGGAAAATGCCAGGCATCTCGACAAGGGTGGGGCAAAAGCGCTTATCGCCCTGAAAAAGTCGCTCGCCGTCGGCAAGAACGTCGCCATGATCGCAGATATTCCGCACGGCACGCCGCGAGACGCAGGGCTTGGCATCGTTCTCCTGGCCCGCCTCTCGGGCCGGCCGCTTGTGCCCGTCGCCATCACCACCAGCCGCCGCAAGGTGCTGGAGAAGAGCTGGGACAAGACCACCATCAACCTGCCGTTCGGCCGTTCGTCGATCGTCATCGGCCAGCCGATCTTCGTGGCGGCCGGCGCCGATGACGCCGAAATGGAGCGCAAGCGCCAGGAAGTGACGACCGCGCTCAATGCCGCGACTGCCGAGGCCTACCGTCTCGTGGATGCTCCGCGATGAGCGGCCGCTGGGCACGGGCCATGCTGTCGGCTTACCGGTTCGCGGGTGCGGCAGCCTATCCGCTGGTCGGGCCCTATGTTGCCTGGCGCACCTCGCGCGGCAAGGAAGACCGCTACCGCCGCCGCGAGCGCTATGGCGTCGCCGGCCGCGCGCGCCCCGACGGGCCGGTGATCTGGATCCATGCCGCGAGCGTCGGTGAGACCATAGCCGTCGTGCCGCTGGTCGAAAGCATTCTCGACTACGGCGTCAACATCGTGCTGACGACCGGCACGGTCACCTCGGCGCAGGTCGCCGACGAGCGGCTCGGTGATCGGATCATCCATCAATACGTACCGCTCGACCTGAAGCCGGCGGTCAGCCGGTTCCTTGATCACTGGCAGCCGGATCTGGCGATCATCGCCGAATCCGAGATCTGGCCGATGACCATCCTCGAGCTCGGCGCGCGCCGCGTGCCGCAGGTGCTGGTCAATGGCAGGCTGTCCGACCGCTCGTTCAAGTCGTGGAAGAAACGGGCCAACATCGCCGAGGCGTTGTTCGAGAACCTGGCTCACGTCGTGGCGCAGTCGGATGTCGATGGCGAGCGGTTTCTGGCGCTAGGCGCGCGGCCGGTCACCGTGTCGGGCAATCTCAAGGTCGATACCTCGCCGCCGCCCGTCGACGAACGGGCGCTGGCGACGCTGCGGCGGCAGGTAGGCACGCGCCCGACCTGGGCGGCGATCTCGACCCATGACGGCGAGGAAGTGGTCGCGGCTGAAGTCCACGCGACGCTGCACAAACGCCACCATGGTCTGCTGACGATCGTCGTTCCGCGTCATCCCGATCGCGGCGAGGCGCTTGCGGCACAAATTTCCGGCATGGGCCTGAAGGTCGCGCGGCGCAGCAAGGGCGACAGGATCGCCGCCGACACGGATATATTGCTCGGCGACACGATCGGCGAGATGGGACTCTATCTCCGGCTGACCGAAATCGCCTTCGTCGGCCGCTCGCTTACCTCCGAGGGTGGCCAGAACCCGCTGGAGCCGGCCATGCTCGACACGGCGGTTCTCGCCGGGCGCAATGTGCAGAATTTTCGCGAGGCCTACCAGCGTCTGCTCGACAGCGGCGGCGCCAAGCTGGTGCGCGATCGCGACATGCTGGCCGGCGCCGTCAATTTCCTCCTGACCAACGAAGTGGCGCGCCACGAGATGATGGCGGCAGGCGTGGCGACCGTCGACGAAATGCGCGGCGCGCTGGCGCGCACGCTGAAATCGCTCGAGCCCTATATCCAGCCGCTGGTCGTCAAGTCGCGCCTGAAGGGCGCTAACGGGCGCTAACGTGGCCTCCGAAGCACCACCATTCTGGTGGGAAGAGCCGGACTGGCGGGTCTTGGCGCTGTCGCCGCTATCGGCCATCTATGCCGCCGCCGCCGGCCGCGGCATGCGGCGGGCCAAGCGCGAGAAGATCGAGGCACCCGTTCTGTGCATCGGCAATTTTACGGTTGGCGGCACCGGCAAGACACCGGTGGCCATCGCGCTCGCCGAAAAGGCCAAGCGCATGCATCTGAAACCAGGCTTCCTGTCGCGCGGCCATGGCGGCTCCTTCGCCGAGCCGCATGTCGTCGATATCCATCACGACAGCGCCAGGCATGTCGGCGACGAGCCGCTCCTGCTGGCCGAACACGCGCCGGTGGCGGTGACGCCCAACCGCGCCGCCGGTGCCCGGCTGCTGCTGGAACGGCATGGCTGCGATTTCCTGATCATGGACGATGGATTCCAGAGCGCCCGCATCCACATCGACTATGCGCTGGTCGTCGTCGATGCGCGCTATGGCATCGGCAATGGCCGTGTCATTCCGGGCGGTCCGCTCCGAGCCAGGATCGTCGATCAACTGGTCTTCACCAGCGGGCTGTTGAAAATGGGCGAGGGCACTGCCGCCGACGCCGTCGTCCGCCAGGCGGCACGCGCCGGCCGGCCGATCTTCGAGGCCCATACAGAGCCAAGCGGCAAGGCAGGGCTTGCCGGCAAGCGGTTCCTCGCCTTCGCCGGTATAGGCCATCCCGAGAAATTCTTCGACACGGTGCGCGAAGCCGGCGGCGAACTGGCGTTGACGCGGCCGTTTCCGGACCATCATTTCTATGCCGAGGACGAACTTGCCGAGTTGGCGGCGACCGCGCACGCCGAAGGGCTGGTGCTCATCACCACCGCCAAGGACGCCGCCCGGCTGCGCCACGGCGCCTCACAGGACTTCCTCGACCGGCTCGAGGTGCTCGAGATCGACACGGTCTTCGAACTCGACCACGTTCCCGAGCGCATCATCGACGAGACGCTCGATGCCTGGCGCCAGCGCAAGCTGAAGGGCTAAAGCAATTCCAGGAAAAGTGTGAAACGGTTTTCCTGGGAAAAAGCGCATAGCGCTTTCCCTTGGGAATTGCGTCAAACAAAGAGCTGGAGCGGTTCGCCGTTCCGTGAAACGGGGAACTGCTCTAACCGCGCTTACGCAGCTCCGGATGCATCTCGATTTCGCGGCGCAGCGAGGCGGTGGCGCTGATGTAGGGCTCCTGCCTGGCGACGCTCCAGTATTTCAACTCGTCGAGCGGAATGCTTTCGCCTGTCACCGCGCAACGCACGAACGCGCCGGGACTGGTAACCTGGAAGTCGCCATCCAAATAGCGGATGCGGGCTTCCTTGCCGCCGGGGCCTTCGAAACGGTTCATCATGCGGGGACGCCAGGGTTCATGAGGATTTCATCGCCATAAATTCCCGGCGAGGTCAAGCATGCGACAAGCCTGAGACAATGCTGAACGCTTATTGTGAGGCGGAAAAATGGTGTTGGCAGGCCGCAATGGACATTTCCTCCACTCGTCTTCCCGCCTTGCTCAGGGAAGTGATGACGCCGCAGGCAGTGCCCTCGGGGCAGGCTGATCCAGTCATGACGGCACTGGTCAAGGCGCTGGTCCAGCCGCCGGCGCCGTCTCTGCTCGCACAACAGACAGCGCCAGCGCTGTTGACTTTGCCGGCCGCGCCGATGGCCGTCAAATCGCAGCAGATCGCATCGGCTGGCATCGTCGATGCCTATCTTGCCCAACTTGAGACGGGCGAAGAGGCGGCGTTGGCAACGATCGCGGCGAGAAAGGCAGAACCCGAAGCCGAAACGCTGCGAGCCTTCTTGCCGCTTTCGACAACGGCCAATGACAATGCCCCTGCCAAGGTTGCGGGGCTGTCATTGCTGTCGCTTATCCCGCCGCAGGCTCCAGTCCCGCGCAACGCTGCCGCCCTGGGTACATTGGCGGGCAGGCACAGGCCGGCCAATCAATCCCATGGTGCGGTGCCGAACCCTGAGCAGTTGCTGGTGAAAATTGGCTTTGTTTCGATAATGGCCGGTTTTCTGGGAATCGTGATCCTCGGGTTCGTTCTGTTGTTGCTTCGCTGAGCTTCGAATCGGCCGGTTCTCGATATATGTCCGAGAGGCCTATCGCTCGGCTTCGATAAACGCCTCGATCTTGTCCGGAGCCAGCCCGGCCTCTGCCGCGATGCGGCGGGCGAGGTCGGCGGCTGCGGCACGCGGCCGCCCGATCGGCCGGTCAAGCCAGTAGGACACCGGATTGAGCGCGGTGCGCTCATCGACGGGAGTGATGCGGCCCGATTGCAATTGATGCCCGGTCAGGGGTGGGCGTGCCAGCGCGATGCCCAGCCCATAGGCGGCGGCGTCGAGCACCAGATTGTAGTCCTCGAAGCGGCGGTCCTGCGGGCGCGGGCGATAATCCATGCCTTGCGCGGCAAACCAGGCGCGCCAGGCAGACGCGTCGGAATCGTTGATCAGCGGATATTTGAGCAGCCGGGCCGGGTCGCCGCGGCCGATCTCGCGGGCAAGCCCGGGTGACGCGACGGGGAAGACATGTTCCTCGAAAAGCTGCACCGAGACGCGGCCCGGAATGCCGCCGCGTCCACAGCGGATGGAGAGATCGATACCCTCATCGGCAAGGTCGGCCTGGCGGATGTCGACATCGAGCACGATGCGCAGCTTCGAGGGATTGTTCTCCAGAGCCGCCATGCGCGGCATCAGCCACAGCCCGCTGACCGAGGGGATCGAGGTCAGCCGCACCACGGCGGTGCCACGCGGCTCGACCCAGCGGTCGGAATGGGTCGATATCAGCGCAAAGGCTTCCGACGTGCGCAGATGCAGCCGGTTCCCCTCGATCGTCAGCGAGACGCCGCGCGCACCACGGTCGAAGACTTTCAATCCCAGCCAGTCCTCGAGCTTGGCGATCTGCCGGCTGACGGCGCCATGGGTGATATTGAGCTTTTCGGCGGCCGCCGAAAAGCTGCCTGTCCGCGCCGCCGCATCGAAGGCGCGCAGCGTCTCGAGCGGCACCATTGTGTCCGAGCTGTGATCCATAGTCACAGGTGATCCTCGATTTGGTCGTTTGTCAACTGGCCTGAAATGGCGTTTTCTGCCTCTCAGGACCGAAGAATACGAGGGCAGTGAGATGAGCGCGATGACGGGCACGTTGAATTCGACACAGCGGATGGACACCACGGCAGCCATTGCTGTCGCGCTGACGGTGGTCGGCTGGGCTTCTGCCTTTCCCGCCATCCGAGCCGGTCTCGCCGCCTTCGGACCGCTGGAATTGGGTGCATTGCGCTTTGCCATCGCCGCGGTGCCGGCGGCGATCTTCCTGGCCGTCAAGCGCCCGGTGCTGCCCAGGCTCGACGAAGTGTGGCGCCTTGTCTTTGGCGGCGCCATCTTCGTCGCGCTTTATACCGTCATGCTCAATTTCGGCGAACTGACCGTCTCGGCCGGTGCCGCCGGCTTCATCATCAATGTCAGCCCGATCTTCACCGCCATCATGGCGATGGTCCTGCTGGGCGAGCGCTTTTCGGGCATGGCCTGGGCCGGCACGGTGATTTCCTTCGCCGGCATTGGCGTCATCGCCATGGCCGACGGGCATGGCCTGTCTTTCAACACCGGTGCTCTTCTGGTGCTTGGTTCGGCCTTGTGCTCGGCCGTCAACACTATCGTCCAGAAGCCGCTGTTTGCCCGCCATCATCCGTTGACCATTTCGGCTTCGAACATGGTGCTCGGCGCACTATGCCTGGCGCCCTTCCTGCCGTCGGCCTTTTCGCAGGCGGCGGTTGCCGACACGGCAGGCCTCGGCGCCGTCATCTTTCTTGGCATCGTGCCCAGCCTGATCGCCTATGCCGCCTGGGCGACCGCGCTGTCGCGTCTGCCCGCCGCACGTGCCTCCAACTTCCTCTATCTGGTCTCGCCGATGTCCGCGCTGATCGGCTTCTTCTGGCTGGGCGAAGTCCCGACGCTGCTCGGCATAATCGGCGGCGCGCTGGCGCTGGGCGGTGTCATCGTGGTGAATTTGAAGAGATGATTTGGTAAGTCGGAGCCATTCCCCGGGCGGGAGTTGCGCCTTTGCCTGCCTTGCTGGTCATCCGGAGATCCGGCCTGATCCATATTGCCGTTTCCCTCATTCGGAACGATCCCTCGGTCAAAGGCGTTTAGCCGGTGTTTATTCGACGGAGGTCCGAATGCCGGGTGCAACGACGCACCGACGCATGCAACTGGATGATCTATCCATTTTTTATCGCGAGGCAGGGCCGCCAGAAGCACCTGTCTTGCTCTTGCCGCACGGCTATCCCTGCTCTTCGTTCCAATTCCGCCGACTGATGCCGGCGCTCGCCGACCGCTGGCGAACGATTGCATTCGACTGGCCCGGCTTCGGATACAGTGGCACACCCGATTCGGCTGCCTTCGGCTATGATTTCGCCGCCTATTCCAACGTGCTTTCCAAACTTGCCGATGAATTCGGTCTCGAACGCTACGCCTTGTGGCTGCATGATTATGGCTCGCAGATAGGACTCCGGCATGCGATCTCGCACCCGGAGCGGATCAGCGCCCTGATCATCCAGAACGGCGACATCTACGAGGACGTGCTTGGCCCCAAATACGCCACGATCAAGGCTTGGTGGACCGACAAGACCGCCGACAAGCACCGTCCGCTCGAGGCCGCGGTGAGCGAGGACGGGTTCCGGGGCGAGTTCATCGGGGAAGTGGCTGACGACGTTGCAATCCGCGTGCCGCCCGATCTCTGGAGCCTTCACTGGCCATTGATGAACACGCCGGTTCGTCGGCAGATCGCCGTCGGTCTGATGGAGAAGCTGGAAGCCAATCTCAATTGGTTTCCGCGTTACCAGGCTTATTTGCGTGAACACCACCCGCCCACGCTGATCGTTTGGGGGCCAGAGGACGGCTATATGCCCGCGGCGTCGGCGCAGGCCTATAATCGCGATCTGCCCGATGCGGAACTGCATCTGATCGAGGGGGCGGGTCACTGGCTGCTCGAGACACATTTCGACGACGCGCTGCCGCTGGTCCGCGATTTCCTGGCTCGTGTTCACGGCTGATCTCACCCGGCGTCGCTTGCTGCGCTCAGTTGTTGTCCCCTGTCTGAAGGAGAACCTCATGCCGACCAAACCGACCATCGCGCGCATCTGGCGCGGTCGCACCCGCCGCGACGTCGCCGACGCCTATGAGCCATACCTGCGTGCCGAGGGTATTCCGCCCCTCGAGAAGACGGCGCTTGGCGTCCAATTGCTGCGCGAAGACCGCGATGCCGAGACGTGGTTCACAACCATCTCGTATTGGGCCGACATGCAAGCGATGACGGCCTTTACCAGAGGCGAACCGACCAAAGTCCATCATCTGGACCGCGATGCCGAGTTCCTGATCGAGCTGCCGGAGCGGATCGACATCCACCGGATACTTGTCGATCGTCAGGGACTGCGCTGAGCGGCGAATCTGGTGGTTCGCAATCTCGCCTTCTTCGCGGTGATGTCGCTGATCTGGGGGCTGACCTGGGCGGCGATCAAGCTCGGTCTCAATGACGTGCCTCCGCTACTGCTGGCGGCGGCGCGCTATTTGCTGACCGCCGCGCTTCTGGCAACAGCGGTGCGTGGAGCCGGCGCGGCATTCGCCCACGGGCGAACGGGGCGAACGGTGGTCTCGGCATTGCTGGTCAATACCGGCACCTACGGTCTGCTTTTCTGGGGAATGCAGCACGTGCCCTCGGGATTGTCGGGGCTGGTCAACCTGGCGCTGATCCCGATCCTGCTGTTCGCGATTGCCGCATTCACCGGCGAGGAGCGACCGACCTGGCGCCACGCTTCCGCGCTCGCTATCGGCAGCATTGGGCTGGTTGGGCTGTTCTGGACGCGGCTTGGCGCGGGAAGCGGTTCGAGCGGCATCGGGCTCGCTGCGATCGTCGTTGCGACCGCTTGTTATTGCTTCGGCAGCGTGGTTTCGCGCCCGCTGGTGGGCGCGGTCAAACCACTGGCGCTGACAATGGTCCAGGCTGCGATCGGCGGTGTTGCACTGCTTGCGCTGTCGCTCGTGCTGGAGCCGATCTCGGGTGAGACGCTCGAGGCGCTGCACACGCCGGCCGCCATCGGCAGTCTGCTGTTCCTGTCGCTGTTTGGCACGATCGTCGCCTATACGCTCTATCTCGTGCTGATGCGTGATTGGGGCACCGTCCGTGCCGGGCTCTACGCCTTCGTTTCGCCGATCGTCGCTTTAGCGGCCGGAGCCTGGCTCTTCGGCGAGGCGGTCGGCTGGGCTGAAATCGCCGGTGCGATCCTCCTGCTGGCGGCGGCTGCGATCGCGCTGCTCGGGCCGCCAGGCGAAAATCGCGGGTGACCGCATTGTCGGCCGATCTCCTTGGCTTGCCGGTCTCAAGTGGTGAAGCGATGGCCCGCAATCCGTCCGCAGCTATCGCCGCCCGAAAAGCCGTTCGATATCCGCCAGCTTAAGTTCGATGTAGGTCGGGCGACCGTGATTGCAGGTGCCCGAGCCGGGCGTCGCCTCCATCTGCCGCAGCAGGGCATTCATCTCCTCGGCCTTGAGCAGGCGGCCGGAGCGCACAGAGCCGTGGCAGGCCATGGTCGCGGCTATTTTGTCCAGCCGCTCCTTCAGCGTGTCGACCGTGTCGTTGTCGGCGATCTCGTCGGCGAGGTCGCGCACCAATTGCCCGACATTGGTCTCGCCCAGCATCGACGGCGTCTCGCGCACCGCGACGGCGCCGGGGCCGAAGCGCTCGATGCCGAGACCGAAGCGGGCCAGCGTTTCCGAATGCAGCGCAAGCCGCTCGGCATCCTCCTCCGGCAGGTCGATGATCTCGGGCAGAAGCAGCATCTGCGAGGGCACCGGGCGCGAGTGCAGCGCATTCTTCAGCGCCTCGTAGACCAGCCGTTCATGCGCCGCATGCTGGTCGACGATGATGAGCGAATCCCTGGTCTGGGCGACGATGTAGTTCTCATGCACCTGGGCGCGCGCCGCGCCCAGCACCGCGCCGAGCAGCGTCTCGGCCGCTTTATCCTGCCCTGCGCGTGCATCGGCGCTATGCTGCGGACCGGCATCGAAAGCCGCTTGCTCGTTTTCATGCAAGCCGCGCTGCTGGAAGCCCGCACCCTCGAAACCCATATCGAGCGGCCGCTGCGACGACCGGGCGGGATCGAAGCCGGACGGACCCGAGGCGCGGTAGGCCGCGTCGTAGCTGCGGTGGCCGTTTGCCGCTCCACCGTGGCCGTAGGATGCGGCCCCTGGCCGGAACGCCGCCATCATGCCGGCGGCCCCCGTGGTGGCGGCGCGGACGCCGGCATCGGCCAGTGCCTGTCGGATTGCCCCGACGATCAGTCCGCGCACAAGGCCGGGATCGCGGAAGCGCACATCGGCCTTGGCTGGATGAACATTGACGTCGACGATGGCCGGGTCGAGCGTCAGGAACAGCACCGTCACCGCATGGCGGTCGCGCGGCAGGACGTCGGCGTAGGCACCGCGTATGGCGCCGGCGATCAGTTTGTCGCGCACCGGGCGGCCGTTCACATAGGCATATTGCTGCAGCGCGTTGGCGCGGGTGAAGGACGGGATCGACACGTGGCCGGTCAGATGCACGCCTTCGCGCATCGCGTCGAGGGCAATAGAATTGTCCGGAAAGTCGGCGCCCATCACCTGGGCGACACGGCGCAGGCTGCCTTCCGCGCTGTCATCCGCCGCCGGCAATTCCAGCGTCGAGCGGTCCGAGCCGGCCAGCGTGAAGCGCACGGCGGGGAAGGCGATGGCGATGCGCTTGACCACATCGCTGGTGGCCGAGCTTTCGGCGCGCTCGCCCTTCATGAACTTTAATCGGGCCGGCGTTGCGAAGAACAGGTCGCGCACCTCGACCGTGGTGCCGCGATTGGCCGCCGCCGGCCTGACAGGCAGGACGCGGCCACCCTCGATGCCGATCTCGGCGGCGCTGTCACTTGCTGCCGTGCGCGAGCGGATCGAAAGTCGCGACACCGAGCCGATCGACGGCAGCGCTTCGCCGCGGAAGCCCAGCGAGCGGATGTCGTTGATATCCTTGGTGAGCTTGGAGGTGCAATGACGTGCGATCGCCAGCGTCAGCTCCCGTTCGGGAATGCCGGAACCGTCATCGGTGACGCGGATCAGGTTCAGCCCGCCGCCGGCTGTGACGATCTCGACGCGCGAAGCACCGGCGTCGAGCGCATTCTCGACCAGTTCCTTGACCACGCTTGCGGGACGCTCGATGACTTCGCCGGCGGCGATCTGGTTGATCATCGTTTCGGAAAGCTGGCGGATGGGCATGGCGCCACTATAGGCGGATTCGACGCCGATGAGGAAGCATTCGATGTCGGCGGAATAGCGATGATGCTGGCGGGACAGCACCCCCCTCTGGCCTGCCGGCCATCTCCCCCGCAAGGAGGGAGATCGGATGTCGCCACGGCTTTCGCCAATCTGCAGCGCTGCAGGAAGGGTGGCGAGGCTGGAACTGCCAATCTCCCCACTTGCGGGGGAGATCTCCGGCAGGACAGAGGGGGGTGCTGTCCCGCCGACTTCCAAGGGACTGGGAGGCACTGCCCCTCATGCCTGAGCGGCCAGCCAGTCGCGCACCTTGCGGGCGTTGTCGCTGAGTTCCCGGTTCTTCGGCCAGACGACATAGAACGCCTTGCCGGTCTTCAGCACATGATCCGTCACCGGCACCAGCAAGCCCGACGCCAGCAACCGCTCGGCGAGATGCCGCCAGCCGAGCGCAATGCCTTGGCCTTCCATGACGCCCTGAATCACCAGGCCGTAATCGTTGATGCGCAGGCCGCGCGCGGTATCGCTGAGATTGGCGCCCGCCGACTGGAACCATTCGTCCCAGCTGGCCGCCTCGCGATACGGCTCCTCCAGATGGATGAGGCGGTGCGTGGCCAGTTCGGCAGCGGATTTGGGCAGGCCGAACTTTGCCGCATAGCTGGTGCCGGCGACGGGAAATATCTCCTCGTCCGCCAGCGGCAACGAGTGATAGTCCGGCCAGTCCCGCGGCGCGCCGCCGCGCACGCCGAGCGGAATGCCTTCGGCGATGATGTCGAGGTCGCGGTCGGCGGTCTGGATACGCAGGTCGATGCCCGGCAGTTCGTCGCGGAACTGCTGCAGGCGCGGCATCATCCAGAACGAACCGAACGCGGTCGAGGCGGCCAGCGTGACATGACCGCCGGTCGCCTGCAGGCGTAGATCCTCCGCCGATTTGCGGATATGCGAAAGCCCAAGCGAGACATCGGCATGGAAGCGCTCGCCGGCCTCGGTCAGGAGAACCTGGCGGTGGCGGCGCTGGAACAGCTTGGCGCCAAGCTGCTCTTCCAACCCGCGCACGGCATAGGAGACGGCGGCCTGCGTCATGCCGAGCTCGCGGCCGGCGGCGGTGAAGCTCGAAAGCCGCCCGGCCGCCTCGAAGACGATCAGGCTGCCGGCCGAGGGCAGGAGGTGGCGCAGGCTTCGCATAATCTGAGCTTATACAAGAGATCAGGATTTTCCAGCGTCACATCACCATTTTGTCGCGCTAGGCTCCTTCATGAGTGGAATGGAGTTGCCATGAACGCACCGGCCCCTGAAGTCACCGAACATGCCAACCGCCGCAGTGGCGGCCGCCTGGGGCGCAAGGCGCTGCGCGGAGCCCCTGTAACGTCGTTCCCGACCCTGGTCCGCCAGATCCCCGTCTACCAGATGGTCCCCGATGAGGCGGTCGAACTGATCCACGAGGAGTCGCTCTTGATCCTCGAAGAGGTGGGATGCGAATTCCGCGACGACGAGGCTATCGCGCTGTGGAAGGCGGCGGGCGCGGATGTCTCGGAAACTCGTGTGCGGATCGACCGGGCCCTGCTGATGGAACTGGTATCGAAGGTCCCGTCGGAGTTCACGCTCAATGCGAGGAATCCGCAGCGTACGGTGCGGGTGGGCGGCAACAATACCATCTTCGTGCCGATGTATGGCGCGCCCTATGTGCGTGACCTCGACAACAACAGGCGCTACGGCACGCTGGCCGACCTCAACAATTTCCACAAGCTCGCCTACATGGCGCCGGCGCTGCATTCATCGAGTTCGGTCATTTGCGAGCCGATGGAAATCGCGGTACCGAAGCGTCACCTCCACATCATCCATTCCGCGCTTAAGCATTCCGACAAGCCGTTCATGGGCATCGTCACGTCCAAGGAGCGGGCGGAAGACACGATGGCGATGGCGGGAATCGTGTTCGGCGAGGAGTATGTCCGCGACAATCCGGTCCTGGTGTCGATCACCAACTGCAATTCGCCGCTGGTGTGGGACGCCACCATGCTGGACGCGATGAAGGTCTATGCGCGAAGCAACCAGCCGCTGATCCTCGCACCCTTCGCACTGTGCGGCGCCTCGACTTCGGCGTCCGCCGTGGGCGCGGTTGCGCAGGTCAATGCGGAAGCGCTGGCGGGCGTCGCCTTCACGCAACTGCTGCGCCCAGGGTCGCCGCAGATCTACGGGCAGTTCATGGTCACGGTGGACATGAAGACCGGCGCTCCGATGGGCGGCACGCCCGAGGCGGCGCAGATGATGTATCTGATGGGAGCCTTGGCGCGGAAATACCGGCTGCCGTGGCGCACGTCCGGCTTTCATGTCGGGTCGAAGCTCAACGACGCCCAGGCGGGTTACGAGGCGAACATGCTGATGCATGCCGCCATCCTCGCCGGCGCCAACTATATCTGGCACTCCGCCGGGTGGCTCGAGGCCGGCCTGACCTGCGGCTATTCGAAATTCGCCACCGACTGCGAACAGCTCATCGGCTGGTACAAATATGCCGGCGGTCTGCCGTTCGACGATTTCAAGGAAGCGATGGCGGCCATCCGCGAGGTCGGACCGCAAGGCCATTTCCTCGGCACTCAGCATACGCTCGAACATTTCGAGTCCGCCTTCTTCATGCCCTCGATCATGGACTTCAATTCGTTCGAACAGTGGAAGGCAGAGGGGGCGAAGGACCACGACACGCGCGGTCGCGAGAAGGCGCGCAATATGCTGGCGGATTACCAGGAGCCGAAGCTCGACGAAGGCATCGCCGATGGCCTGATGGATTTCATCGCGCGGCGCGAGGAGAGGCTGCCGGACAGCGTCAGTTGACGCGAAGAACCAAGATCAAAGGGAACCAGACGGGAGGAAAAAATGGCATTCTTCAGAAGCAGTGGTGATCGCGTGCCGAGCGCTATCGAGGCAATGGCGATCGAAGCACGCGCGGGTCGTGTCGACCGGCGCGAGTTTCTGGCGCTGGCAAGCGCCTTCGGCGCATCGACGGCGCTTGCCTATGGCATGATCGGCCTTGCCGTGCCGGATCGGGCCTTGGCCGAAGAGCCGAAGAAAGGCGGAACGCTGCGCGTCTCGATGTCGGTGAAGGGACAGAAGGATCCGCGCACTTACGACTGGGTGGAACTGGCGAACATTTCGCGTTGCTGGCTGGAGCCGCTTGTCCGCTATACCAGGCAGTTCACCTTCGAGCCGGTTCTGCTCGAAAGCTGGGATATCAATGACGACGCCACCGAATATGTGCTGCATGTGCGCAAGGGCATCACATGGAACAACGGCGATGCCTTCAACGCCGATGACGTCGCTCACAATCTGACGCGCTGGTGCGAGAAGAATGTCGCCGGCAATTCCATGGCCGCCCGTGTCGGCGCGCTGATCGACACAAAGACCGGCAAGGCCAGGGATGGTGCGATCACCAAGGTCGACGACAACACGGTCAAGCTGAAGCTAAGCGAACCAGACATTTCACTGATCCCGAATTTCACCGACTATCCGGCGCTCGTCGTCCATCGCAGCTTCGATGCCGATGGTGCCGATCCGATCAAGAAGCCGATCGGCACGGGACCGTTCGAACTGGTCTCCTACGATGTCGGCCAGAAGGCGGTCGTCAAGCGTCGTGAGAATGGCAAATGGTGGGGTGGTGAAGCGCCGCTCGACAGCGTCGAGTTCATCGACTACGGCACCGATTTCAACGCCACCGTTAACGCGTTCGAATCGGGTGAGATCGACCTCAATTTCGAGTCGCCCGCCGACTTCATCGACATTCTCGACAAGATGGATCTGGTGAAATCGGAGGTGGCGACGGCGACGACGCTGGTTGCCCGCACCAACATCACTCACAAGCCCTATGACGACAAGCGGGTGCGCAACGCCTTGCAAATGGCCGTCGACAACAATGCGGTCCTCCAACTTGGTTATGCCGGGCGAGGCACCCCTGGTGAAAACCACCACGTTGCCCCGATCCATCCGGAATACTATCCGCTGCCCAAGAAGACACGCGACGCCGCCGGCGCCAAGAAGCTGATGGCGGAAGCCGGACAGGCTGACTTCGAGCATGAGCTGATCACCATCGAGGACGATTGGCAGAAGAATACCGGCGACGCCATTGCCGGCCAGCTGCGCGATGCCGGGATCAAGGTGAAGCGCACGGTGCTGCCGGGTTCGACCTTCTGGAACGACTGGACGAAATATCCCTATTCGATGACGATCTGGTACATGCGTCCGCTTGGCGTCCAGGTGCTGGCGCTCGGCTATCGCACCGGCGAGGCCTGGAATGAATCGGCATATTCCAACCCCGATTTCGACGCCAAGCTCAAGCAGGCGCTATCGCTCATCGACGTGGAGAAACGACGCGAGGTCATGAAGGATGTCGAGCAGATCCTGCAGGATTCGGGCGTCATTATTCAGCCATTCTGGCAGAAGCTCTACAGCCATCAGTACAAGAAGGTGAAGAACTATGGTGTCCACCAGACATTCGAGATGGACCTTCAAAACGTCTGGCTGGACGGCTGAAACAAGGCGCGGCAGGACTTCATGAGCCGCAAAAAAGCCGATATGCAGGATACGTGGTACTGATAGGCTCAAGCCATCAAAAGCCGGAGATTCTGCATGAGACTGACAGTGCTCGTTGCCGCCCTTTCGATAGCCCTGCCGGCCGCCGCCGTCGCCGGACCGGCATCCGACGCGGTGAAGTTCTTCTATGTCCCGGCGGTCAAGTTCGAGGCCGACGAACAATATCGGGACCGGTTCACCGAACCGGTGACGAAACTGTTCGAGCTGAACGACCAGGCAACGAAGAAGAACCCGGACCAGGTCGCCTGCATCGATTTCGATCCTGGTCTCGACGCCCAGGATTTCGATCAGAAAACCGTCTCGAAAACGCTGAAACTGTCTGAGAAGCTGGATGGCGATAACGCACAGGTCACGGCAACCTTCGGCCTGTTCTCCGAGGGCGACGATTCCAAGCGTGAAATGCTCTGGTCGCTCAAGAAGATCGACGGCAAGTGGAAGATATCGGACATCGCTTCCAAGACCAGCGACTGGACGCTCAGTGCGCTGGAATGCATGGCCGGCCAGACGCCGGAGTGAAGCGATGGCCCATCGCCGGTTCCTGGCACTGTCGGGTGTGTGCCTGCTGGCGGCTCTGAGCGGCGCCGCCGCGCAAGGCCTGTTGGGTGCGCCGCCGGCAAACGCCCCGGCCGGCACCCAGCCGGGCGACAGCGGGGCACCGCCCGCAAATGCACCCGGAACCGGGGTGGAACCGGCAACGCCGCCGGTTGGATGGTCGCCAGCCGAAGCCGCGCCGGCCGCACCGATCCAGCCGGGCTCGCCGACCGCTGTGGTGCGGCCGTTTTACGATCAGGTCGGGCTGGAGATCGATCCAGCCGAGCGAAGCCATTTCATCGACCCGGCCAAAACCGTGCTCGACAAGAGCGACGCCTTGCGCAAATCCGGGCAGGGCGTGTGCCTCGACCCCAACATGGCGCTCGATAATGCCGATTACGACAAGGCCGAGATCGACAAGAGCCTGAAGACGCTCGAGGCGATCAACGGCGACCAGGCCAAGGTCATCGTCGCCTTCGTCATATCGGGCAACCCGCACCGGCTGGAATGGAAATTCAAGAGGGTCGACGGCGACTGGAAGATATCGGACCTGCTGTCGGTGACCGGCGAATGGGCACTCAGCCAATATCAGTGCGAATGATGGGCGAGCTCAACCCCGCCCGCGATAGGGCGCCACCCCGGTGTCGGGCAGCCAGGCGCCTTCGGGCGGAGCGCCCGTTTGCCAGAACACATCGATCGGAATGCCGCCGCGTGGATACCAATAGCCGCCTATGCGCAACCACAGCGGCTTGGTTGCCGCCACGATGCGGCGGCCGATCATGACGGTGCAGTCTTCATGGAAGGCGCCATGGTTGCGAAACGAGGTCATGAACAGCTTGAGCGACTTCGATTCCACCAGAGCCGCATCGGGTGCGTAGTCGATGACGATATGGGCGAAGTCCGGCTGGCCGGTGACGGGGCACAGCGAGGTGAATTCCGGACAGGTGAAGCGCACGATCGCCGGCGGTCCGTCACCACGCGAAAACGGTACGGTCTCCAGGACCGCTGCTTCGGGGCTTTGTGGCGTCTCGACGTGCGCGCCGAGCTGGGTGAGGGTTTTGGTGTCGATCATGGGCGCAATCCTTGTCGCATGCGCCCGGAGTGCGTGCGGGACGACATGCTTGAAAACGAATTTTGCCGCTCATTAGCACAATTTGAAACCGCAGGAAGACGATGACCAGCAACGATCCGCTTCTCCAGCCCTACCAGCTCAAACATTTGACGCTGAAGAACCGGGTCATGTCGACCAGCCATGAGCCGGCCTATTCCGAGGACGGCATGCCGAAACAGCGCTACCGGCTCTACCATGCAGAGAAGGCCAAGGGCGGCATGGCGCTGACCATGACCGCCGGCTCGGCGATCGTCTCGCGCGACAGCCCGGCCGCCTTCGGCAATCTGCATGTCTATGACGACAGGATCGTGCCGTGGCTGGCCGAGCTCGCCGACGCCTGCCACGAGCACGACTGCAAGGTGATGATCCAGATCACCCATCTCGGCCGCCGTACCGGCTGGAACAAGGCCGACTGGCTGCCGGTGCTCTCGGCCTCGCCGGTGCGTGAGCCGGCGCATCGCGCATTCCCGAAGACGATCGAGGACTGGGACATCGAGCGCATCGTCGCCGACTATGCTTCGGCCGCCCAGCGCTGCGAGGCCGCCGGCCTCGACGGCATCGAGTTCGAATCCTACGGCCATCTCATGGACGGCTTCTGGTCGCCGGCCACCAACCATCGCGACGACGAATTCGGCGGCTCGCTGGACAATCGCCTGCGCTTCACCAACATGGTGCTCGATGCCGTGCGGGCAGCTGTCGGCGACAAATTCGTCGTCGGCATCCGCATGGTCGCCGACGAAGATTTCGAAAAAGGCCTGTCGAAGGCGGAGGGGATCGAAATCGCCAGGCGGCTGGCGGGCTCCGGCAAGGTCGATTTCCTCAACATCATTCGTGGCTCGATCGAGAGCGATGCGGCGCTGACCAAGGTCATCCCGGTAACCGGCATGCGCTCTTCGCCGCATCTTGATTTCGCCGGAGAGGTGAGGGCGGCGACGAAATTCCCGACCTTCCACGCGGCGCGCATATCCGACGTGGCCACCGCACGCCACGCCATCGCCACCGGCAAGCTCGACATGGTCGGCATGACCCGCGCCCATATCGCCGATCCGCACATCATCAAAAAGGTGATGGAGGGGCGCGAGCATGAGATCCGCCCGTGCGTGGGCGCCACCTATTGTCTCGACCGCATCTATGAGGGCGGCGAAGCGCTTTGCGTCCACAATGCCGCGACCGGCCGCGAGGCCGAAATCCCGCATATCATCGTCAAGACCGAAGGACCGAAGCAGAAAATCGTGGTCGTCGGAGCCGGCGCCGGCGGGCTGGAGGTTGCGCGGGTCGCGGCCGAGCGCGGCCACAAGGTGATGGTGCTTGAAGCATCGAGCCAGGCCGGCGGCCAGGTGCGATTGGCGACGCAGAACCCGCGCCGCAAGGAACTGATCGGTATCATCGACTGGCGGCTGGCTGAACTCGACCGGCTCGGCGTCGAGATCCGCTACGACACTTGGGCGGAAAAAGACGATGTCCTGGCGCTGTCGCCCGATGTGGTGGTGGTCGCTACCGGCGGCCTGCCGCAGAACCCGCCGCTGACGGCCGGCGACAACCTTGTCACCTCGAGTTGGGACATCATGGCCAGCAGCGTCAAGCCGGCCGAAAATGTGCTGCTCTATGACGACAATGGCGGCCATCAGGGCATGGGCGCCGCCGAACTGATCGCCAATGCCGGCTCGAAACTCGAGCTTGTATCGCCGGAGCGTTTCTTTGCCCCGGAAATGGGCGGCATGAACCATGTGCCCTATATCAGGGCCTTTCAGGAAAAGGGCGTCACCATCACCATCAACACGCGGCTGCGTTCGGTGCGGCGCGAGGGCAATCAACTGATCGCAGAGCTGGCTTCGGATTTCGCCGATGGCTGGCGCGGCGAGCGCAGGGTCGACCAGGTGGTGGTCGAGCACGGTACGCTGCCGCTCGATGATCTCTACCTATCGCTAAAGCCTCTGTCGAAGAATGGCGGTGCGGTCGACTACGAACGGCTGGTGAGTGGTGGCGACATCTTTCCCAAGCGCAATCCAGAAGGCGGCTTCGTGCTGTTCCGCATCGGCGACGCGGTCGCCTCGCGCAACATCCACGCCGCCATCTATGACGGCATCAGGTTCGGCTTGCGTATCTGAAATTAGCTATTGCGAGGATCGGTGGCGCGCGGTCGGACCTGCGTACGAGAGCCCGTGTACTTCGGTCTGACCGCGCGCCCGCACGTCATTGGCTCGTCGCCAGATAACGTACGATTCTGCGAGCTTGTGCTGCGTGGCGGCGCTCAAAACATTCTGGCGGTGGCCATGCACAGCACGGTCAGCACCAGCAGCCCCCCTGCGATGCGCTCGCCTCTTGTCATCTTCGCGCGCAACTGGCTTTCCGTTGCCGCATCGGCACCGGCAAGCTGCCTGCTGGCTGAGCCCACCAGCGCGCCTTGCACGCCGGCGGCGATCAGGGCCGTCACGATGCCCAGCGCCAGCACCTTCTCCATCGAGCCGAAAACGCCCTCGTGAAAGAAATACCAGAGCAGTATGCCGGTCAGGAAAACCAGACCGGCAGCGCCCATTTGCGGCCGGAAGAACCGTTCCGCCCGGATGTCCGGGTCACGGCCGACCGCGATCGTCGTACCCGCCCAGAATACACCTGCCATGACATGAAGGCCGATAACGACGATGTAGACATATTGCATGACCGGATTTCCTCTTTAGCCCGCCATCTCTCGGTAATTAGATATCAAATGGTTAGATGTTAATGTATAAGTCGCGCCAGTTCCATCCGTGCATGACACCGTCTAGTGTCCTGCAATGACACCCTTCGAACGCCCGCCAGTCGGCATGAATCTCGGACG
Source organism: Mesorhizobium sp. M0227 (assembly GCF_040321855.1). NCBI lineage: Bacteria > Pseudomonadati > Pseudomonadota > Alphaproteobacteria > Hyphomicrobiales > Phyllobacteriaceae > Mesorhizobium > Mesorhizobium sp. M0227. Next base: position 150,000 of record NZ_JAMYSJ010000006.1, read on the forward strand.
AACCGCCAAGCTGGTTGCCCAGGCCTTCGACGCTGCCCTGGTCGAGGCCGGTGGCACGCTGCCGGTCTGGCTCACTCTGCTGTCGGTCAAGTCGAGCAAGCTTGCCAATCAGCGTGAACTCGCCGGCATGATCGGCATCCAAGGCGCGACGTTGACCCACCATCTCAACGCGATGGAGGCGCAGGGCCTGCTGACGCGCCGCCGTGATCCCGTCAACCGCCGGGTTCATCTGGTCGAACTGACCGCGGCCGGAGAAGCGATGTTCGAGACATTGCGTAAGGCTGCGCTTTCCTTTGACAAGCGGCTGCGGGTCGGACTGTCCGACGAGCGGCTGGCGGAGTTCGCGCAGGTGCTGGCCGTGTTGCGGGCGAATGTGGGATGATCTTGGGGGGATCGACAGGCCTTGTTTGATCCGAGTTGCTCTGCTATATGACCACTCTAGTCATTTTGGAGCAAGCTATGCGCGAGATTCAGTTGAAGGATGCCAAGGCAACACTTTCAGCGGTGGTCGATCAAGCCGTCGCCGGGACGCCTGCCGTCATCACCCGTCACGGGCGCAAGCAGGCTGTCATTCTGTCTTTCGAAGACTATGAAAGGCTTTCGCGCGTGCCAAGTTTTGGACAATTGTTGGCGGCCTTCCCTGGTGACCTTGGCGATATTCCGCCTCGTTCCCGCAAACCGGCTCGCAAGGTCGCGTTGTAACGCGGTCGATGTTTCTGCTGGATACCAATATCATCTCGGCAATGGCGCCGTCCAAGAAAGCGGATCGGCATGCATTGGCGACTTGGCTCGACCAGGCGAGCAACCATCTGTTCCTGTCCGTTGTCACCGCATCTGAAGTTGCCGCTGGAATAGCGAAGGCCGAACGTGAGGGTGCGACAACAAAGGCGAACTCGCTGCGCGGCTGGTGGCAAGCGGTTCAGCACCTTTATGGAGAAAGAGTGCTTCCCTTCGATTTGCGCGCCGCGCATGCTGCCGGACTAATCCTGGATCGGGCGAGGGCGCACCGGCCTGGATTTGAAGACATAGCGATCGCTGCCACTGCCGAGGTTCATGGTTTAACGATACTGACGGACAACGAGCGTCATTTCGCGCCACTTGGTGTGCCAATGCTCAATCCGCTGAAGAGCTTGCCGTCTTTGCCGGCTCAGTCGTCGTAGCCCTGGATTGTCCCAAAAGTGTAATGGCGCAGCTTCAGAGCGGTGATCAGGTTTGTCAGCTTCGTCTTGCCGTCGAACGCGTTCTGGAACATCTCGTCATGCATCAGCAGGATCAGCTTGCCGGGCTTGACGAAGCGGCCATAGCCGAACAGGTGATCGATCTCGCTGACCAGATGATCGACGCTCTGCACCGGCTCGCCGTTGTCCTTGTGCACCCATTCATGGTCCCAGCCGTAGAGATAGAAGCCTGAGGCCGCGACAAACTCGTAATCGGGCTCTTCACGCCCCTCCTGGGCGAGGCCAAGCGAAGTGTCGTTCTTCGACATGGAGGGCAGCCTGAACACGTCGCGCCCCGGCAGTCTTGCATGCACCAGGGGCTTCAACCCGAGCACCGCGTTTGCCCGTACCATGTCGGCGACGACACCCTCGGTGTCGCCGTAAAAATGCCGGTAGTGATTGTAAGCATGGCTGTAGCTGTGGTTGCCGAGCGTCACCAAAGGAAGCTGCCTGGCACGCTGGACGAGCGCTCTGTTGGCGGCGCTAGCCTGTGCGTGCATGCCGACCATGAATAGGGTTGCAGGAACCTGCTCGGCTTCCAGCACATCGAGGATGTTGCTTGTGCCGTTCAGCGGCCCATCGTCGAAGGTAAGATAGATTATGCGATCGGCCCCTTGGGCGGGAACCGCAAAAATCAAAAGCGCCGCCAGCACAAACCGAAACGGTGTCATCGGCCCCGATATCCGGTTGCGATCACGACAAGGCCGCCATGTCCACAACGGCTTGTCAAGGCGAGCCGGTGCATGTCGCCCAAAAGTGCGCAGCGGTTTTGGGATAACGACATGCACAAACAAAAAGGCAAACCTATGCCAGGCTTCCTTGCAGCACCGTCAGCTTGGCCTTCTTGGGCATGCGGGCGGTCAGCCATTCCAGCGCCTTGTCGTGCGGCATCGGGAAGGCGATGGAGTAGCCCTGCACCTGGTCGCAGCCGATCGCCATCAGCGAATTGAGCTCGGCCTCGGTTTCGGCGCCCTCTGCGACGATCGAGATGCCAAGGCCACGCGCCAGCTCGGTGATGGCGCGGACGATCTTCGAGTTGTCGCCATTCTCATGGATGTTCTGGACGAAGCGGCGATCGATCTTCAGCCGGTCGATCTCGTTCGGGTTGACATGGCTGAGCGAAGCATAGCCGGTGCCGAAATCATCGAGTTCAAGATGGACGCCGGCTGCCCGGATGTGCCGCAGCTTGGCCGCGATGCCCGTCTTTTCGTCATCGAGGATGACGGATTCGACGATTTCCAGCGACAGTTTCTGCGGCGGCAGCCCGGCCTTTTCCAGCGTCTCGAACAAAAACACATCGAAGTCGTGCTCGCGCAGCTCGGTGCCGGAAACATTGACGGCAAGCCGTCCGAAGGCAATGCCGGCGCGATTCCATTCGGCCGCCTCGTTGATCGCCTTGGTGATGACGATGCGGCCGATCTCGGGCATGAAGCCGCATTTCTCGGCGACCGGAATGAACTCGCCGGGCGGGATCATGCCGCGCTCCGCATGGTTCCAGCGCACCAGCGCCTCGATGCCGCTGATCGTGCCGTTGGTCAGCGAGACCTGCGGCTGGAAATAGACCTGGAACGCCCGCTCCGCGATGGCGACCTTGATGTCGTGCTCGAGCTGCTTGCGATAGTCGAGTTCGCGGCGCAGCTCCTCGGAGAAGAAGGAGAAGTTGCCGCCGCCAAGCTTCTTGGCGGAGTAAAGCGCCAGATCGGCGTGGACCAGCAAATCCCCAGCATTGTCGGCGTCGATCGGATAGACCGCGATGCCGGCGCTGGCGCCTGGGAGAATGGTCGTGCCCTGGAAGACGATCGGCTCGTTGATGTGTGCCAGGATGCGCCGCGCCAGCATATTGATGTCTTCGGTGCCGCCGGCGCCGCCGAGGATCATGACGAACTCGTCGCCGCCCAGGCGCACGCACAGATCCGACGCCCGGCAGGAATCGCGCATGCGCTGTGCCGTGACGACCAGCACATAGTCGCCGGCGGCGTGGCCGAGCGTATCGTTGATCTGCTTGAATCGGTCGAGATCGAGCTGGACGACGGCAAGGCGTTCGCGACGCCGGTGCGTGCCCTTGATCAGCGTGTCGAAATGATCGGTCAGGAACGTGCGGTTGTGCAGGCCAGTGAGGCCGTCATGCACCGCGATGAAGGCCATGGAATTGCGCGCGTCGATCAATTCATGTGTCTTGCGCAGGATGGCGTTCGACATCGGCCTGAAGATGAACAGCGCCACCAGTATGATGACGCCGATTGTGGCGTAGAACAGCGTGCGGTGGAGAGCGAGCAGCTTCTCGGAGCGGTCGTCGGCGTCGGCAGTGATGCGCTGGCCAAGCGCGGCATAGCCCGACAAGGTCGCATTGGCGACAGAGGCGTCGAGATTGACGCGTTCGCCGCCGCCCTTGTAACCGCCATTGCCGCTGAATTGCGATTCATAGGCCGAGATCAGGCGGTCGCCATTGGCGATCAGCCCGACCGAGAAATAGTCGAGGTGGAAGGGCTTGGCGAAAAGGACGCTTTCGATCGACTTCGGGTCAAGCTTGGCCGGCGATTGCGGATCGGCTCCCGTCTGATCGAGCAGCAGGTCGTAGTTCGTCTCGAACTCCGCCGTTGCCTGCTTGAGCGCGCTGACCAGCGCCGGTTGCTTGTCGCGTGAACCGGCACCCGTTGCGCTGGCAAGGAAGACGATGCGCTGCGACAGCGTCTTTTGCGTGCTGACGATGTCGAGCAAGGTGTGGTTGTGCTGCTGGGTGGCCATCATCTGCTGCAGCAGGATGAAGGAAGCTATCACCATGGCCGCAATGATCAGCAGGGCCAGCCAATAGCCAGCCTTGATCAGCAGTATGAGCTTGCCTGAAACGGTTTGCACCGGCTGCTGCGACATTTTCGGGGGCGGCCCTCTCGCCTACGGATTCTTGCCTAAAGATTCTTGTATGAGCACCATTGAACTGCAAACGTTAACAGGACCGGAAATCGACGGCTGCCCGGCGAGGGGCGGCTGTCGAAAGATCGCGAAATGGTTATCGGCTCGTTTAGCGCCGTACCGGCATTTGAGCGGTCATCGGCCAGAACCCTTTGTCGCGGCGTCGTTCCGCGGCTGCATGATGATCGACATCGGGCCCGCATCGTGCTGCTTGCCACCGGTCCGGTCGTTTTTGCGATGGATTTTTCGCGCGGACGAGACGACAGTCAGCCCACATCAACGAGGCCGACCATGACCGCAGCATTCCTCTCCCACATCGACAGCGAACTCGTGGGGCTCAAATCGGCAGGCCTCTACAAGTCGGAGCGGGTGATCACTTCGACGCAGTCGGCCGAGATCGAGGTTGGCGGCGACAAGGTGCTGAATTTCTGTGCCAACAACTATCTCGGCCTCGCCGATAGCGCCGATTTGCGCAATGCTGCCAAGCAGGCGCTCGACCGCTATGGCTACGGGATGGCATCGGTGCGCTTTATCTGCGGCACGCAGGAAGAGCACAAGCAGCTCGAATCCACGATTTCCTCTTTCCTCGGCATGGAAGACACCATCCTCTACGGCTCCTGTTTCGATGCCAATGGCGGCCTGTTCGAGACGCTGCTGGGCGAGGAAGACGCCATTATCTCGGATGCCTTGAATCATGCCTCGATCATCGATGGCGTGAGGCTGTCGAAGGCCAAACGTTTCCGCTACGCCAACAACGATATGGCCGATCTCGAGGCGCGACTGAAAGAAGCCCGGGACTGCCGCTTCCGGTTGATCGCCACCGACGGCGTGTTTTCGATGGATGGCATCATCGCCAATCTCAGGGGTGTCTGCGACCTCGCCGAGAAATACGACGCCATGGTGATGGTCGACGACAGCCATGCCGTCGGCTTCGTCGGCCAGAACGGCCGCGGCTCGGCCGAGCATTGCGGCGTCGAGGGCAGGGTCGACATCATCACCGGGACGCTCGGCAAGGCGCTCGGCGGCGCGTCGGGCGGTTATACATCAGGCAAGAGCCAGGTGGTCGACTGGCTGCGCCAGCGCTCGCGGCCCTACCTCTTCTCCAACACGCTGATGCCGGCGATCGCCGGCGCTTCGATCAAGGTGTTCGAACTGATCAAGGACGGCGATGGGCTGCGCGACAAACTCTACGACAATGCGGCGCGCTTCCGGTCGCAGATGGGCAAACTCGGCTTCACGCTGGCCGGAGCCGATCATCCGATCATCCCGGTGATGCTGGGTGATGCCAGCCTGGCGCAGGAGATGGCGGCGCGCATGCTGAAGCGCGGCATCTATGTCATCGGCTTCTCCTTCCCGGTGGTGCCGAAAGGGCAGGCCCGCATCCGCACGCAGATGTCGGCGGCCCATTCCAGCGCCGATATCGACCGCGCGGTGGAAGCGTTTGCCGCCGTCGGGCGCGAACTCGGCGTCATTTCCTGACAGGCCAGAATCGAAAAGCGATTCCGGATCAAGAGATTCAAGGGACAAAAGCATGTCGAACATGATGAAGGCGCTGGTGAAGGCCAAGGCCGAACCGGGCATCTGGATGGAAGAGGTGCCGGTGCCGGAAATCGGCCCCAACGACGTGCTGATCAAGATCAAGAAGACGGCGATCTGCGGCACCGACGTGCATATCTACAATTGGGACCAGTGGGCGCAGAAGACGGTGCCGGTTCCGATGGTGACTGGTCACGAATTCGTCGGCACCGTTGCCGATTTCGGCACCGCGGTCACCGAATACAAGGTCGGCCAGCGTGTGTCGGGCGAAGGCCACATCGTTTGCGGTCATTGCCGCAACTGCCGCGCTGGGCGAGGGCATCTCTGCCGCAACACGCTCGGTGTCGGCGTCAACCGTCCCGGCGCCTTCGGCGAGTATCTGGCGATCCCGCAGCACAATGTCGTACCGATCCCCGATGATGTGCCCGACGAGATCGCCGCGATCTTCGATCCGCTGGGCAATGCCGTTCACACCGCATTGTCCTTTGATCTGGTCGGCGAGGATGTGCTGGTGACCGGCGCCGGGCCGATCGGCATCATGGGCGCGCTCGTCGCCCAATGCGTCGGCGCGCGCAAAGTGGTCATCACCGACATCAACCCGGTGCGGCTGGCGCTGGCCAAGAAACTCGGCGTCCAGCATGTCGTCGACGCCTCGAAGGAAAAGCTGCGGGAAATCATGCCGGCGCTTGGCATGACCGAAGGCTTTGACGTCGGCCTCGAAATGTCGGGCGCCGCTCCCGCCTTCCGCGACATGATCGACACCATGAACAATGGCGGCAAGATCGCCATTCTGGGCATCGCGCCGACCGGCTTCGAGATCGACTGGAACAAGGTCATCTTCAAGATGCTGCATCTCAAGGGCATCTACGGCCGCGAGATGTTCGAAACCTGGTACAAGATGATCGCGCTTGTGCAGGGCCCGCTGGATGTCTCCGGCCTGATCACGCACCGCATCGGCATCGACGATTTCCAAGCCGGCTTCGATGCGATGCGCAGCGGCAGTTCCGGCAAGGTGGTGATGGACTGGTAGATGCCGCCCTACCGCAGAATTCTGTTTTTCATCAGCCATTTCACGGAGCGGGGCCACGCGTAGTTCGCACCCATGCGAAGATCGGTAAACCCCTCCGAAACATGTCTCCCGGTTTCGGCGTCAAGGATGCGAATGAACATAGTATGTTCTGTTCGGTTGACGCGCGTTACGACGCCAAGCAAGGCAAGCGCCGCGCCGTGCTCCTTGGCAATCGGGCCTTCACAACCAGCGCAGTTGCGCAATCCGTGCGGCGCAGCAGCCTGTGTATCCCTCGCCGGCACATCAATTACTGTAAAACGCCCAGACTGAGAGAGCATGTCCCTCGCAACTTGTGCCGATTCCGACAGATAGCGCCTGTCATATTCATCCGGGGGAATTATTCCCGCCCCGGCGCTCTTATCCTCCAATTCGAAAGGGAACACTTCGATCGACATCGGCTTTGTCTGCTGGGCCTGCGCAAATGTGCAGGTGCCTACAAGCAGCGTCACCAGGACACTTAATGTGCGAATGCTCATCGTAGTCCTCCCGTCGGTGTGATGGGCATTATACGCGGCCTGACAACGCAAATCACGATCAAATCGAAGGCAATGCTATGCTTTGGCTGTGGTGGGAGCTCCCACGCAGTCTCGCTCGAACTCCGTCGTCCAGAGTGATTGGCTTGATCTTGGACTAGCTAGGGACCAGGCATTGGTCTCCAATGCAGCCAGTCCGCTGGTGATCGCCGCGCGCTCTTCAGCACTTAATCTTGCCAGCAAATCCCGTTCGAACGCCTTCGCCAGCGGCACCATCTCGCGATAGGCGGCAAGCCCCGTTCCGGTCAGCGTCAGATGTTCGATACGGCGGTCTTTTTCGTCCGGTTTTCGCGTCAGCCAGCGACGCCGTTCGAGTTCGGCGACAGCGCGCGAAACCTTTGTCTTGTGCATGGCCGACTGTTCGCCCAACGCCGTCGCCGTCATCGTGCCACGCTGTCCGAGCCCGGCCAGCGTGCGCCATTCGGGACGCGTGAGGCCGTGACGATCCTTGTATATCCTCGAGAATTCCCGGCTGACGGCCTCGGCAAGCCGGTGGAGCCGGTAGGGCAGGAAATTTTCCAGATTGAGAATTTCAGGCGCGTCGGACGCTTCGCTCTTGATCACCATTTTTCAAAGCCGCCATTGATGGTTACATTTTCAATGGTTACAAATGAAACCAGTTTGGTCAATGGATATCCATTTCGGGAGGAAGCAATGGCCTTTTCCTATATGCCGGGCTTCGGCAACGACTTCGAAACCGAGACGCTGCCCGGTTCGCTGCCGCAAGGACGGAATTCGCCGCAGCGGCCGGCCTACGGTCTTTACGCCGAGCAGCTTTCGGGCTCGCCCTTCACCGCGCCGCGCGGCACCAATGAGCGCTCCTGGCTGTATCGCATCCGACCGAGCGTCAAGCACACTGGGCGTTTCAAGGCGGCCAGCTATCCCTTGTGGAAGACCGCTCCCAATGTCGGCGATCATGAACTGGCGCTTGGCCAGTATCGCTGGAATCCGGTGCCGATGCCGAAGGAGCCGACCGATTTTATCAAGGGCATGCGCAGCATCACCACCGCTGGCGACGTGCTCGGGCAAACAGGCATGGCAGCGCATGTCTACGTCGCCAACCGTTCGATGGTCGACGATCATTTCTTCAACGCCGACGGCGAGTTGCTGGTCGTGCCGCAGGTCGGCGCATTGCGCTTCGTCACCGAGATGGGCGTCATCGAGCTGCGGCCCGGCGAGATCGCGGTGCTGCCACGCGGTCTGGTCTTCAAGGTCGAGCTGGTCGACAAGGAAGTCCGCGGCTACGTCTGCGAGAACTACGGCGCCAAGTTGACGCTGCCCGACCGCGGCCCGATCGGCGCCAACTGCCTTGCCAACCCACGCGATTTCAAGACGCCTTGTGCCTGGTTCGAGGAGAAGGAAACGCTGTGTCGGCTGACGGTGAAATGGTGCGGCAATTTCCATGTCACCGAGATCAGCCATTCGCCGCTGGACGTCGTTGCCTGGCACGGCAATTACGCGCCATACAAATATGATCTGGCGACCTTTTCGCCGGTCGGAGCGCTGCTGTTCGACCATCCCGACCCATCGATCTTCACGGTGCTGACCGCGCCGAGCGGCGAGGAGGGCACCGCCAATATCGACTTCGTCATCTTCCCGCCGCGCTGGCTGGTGGCCGAGGATACGTTCCGGCCGCCCTGGTATCACCGTAACATCATGAGCGAGTTCATGGGCCTGATCCACGGCCAGTACGACGCCAAGGAAGAAGGCTTTGTGCCCGGCGGCATCAGTCTGCACAATCTGATGCTGGCCCATGGGCCGGATGCGCCTGGCTTCGAAAAGGCCTCGCGCGCGGACCTGAAACCGGTCAAGCTCGACAACACCATGGCGTTCATGTTCGAAACCCGATTTCCGCAGATGCTGACCCGCTACGGCGCCGAACTCGAAACCCGGCAGGACAATTACATCGACTGCTGGGCGGATCTGAAGAAGCGTTTCAACGGCACGCCCGAGGGCGACTGGTCTTGAGCACCGAGCCAATGCCGGATCGGTTGGTGATTTTGGGCTCGAAGGGTGGTCCGGCATTGCGGCCGGGTGGTCCATGGCCGAGCTCGTCGCTGCTGCAGATGGGCGGCCGCTGCATCGTCGTCGATTGCGGCCTTGGCGTCACGCGGGGTCTCGTCGATGCCGGCATCAGCCTGAAATCGCTCGACCTGATCTTCATCACGCATCTGCATTCCGATCACGTGCTGGAGCTGGGGCCGCTGATCCACACCGCCTGGACGGCGGGTCTGGCGGCGCCGGTCCACGTGTTCGGTCCGCCCGGCACGGATCATTATTGGCAGCGCTTTTGCCAGGCGATGGAGTTCGATATCGAAATCCGCATCGTCGACGAGGGCCGGCCGGATATTCGAGACCTGGTTTCGATCGTCGAATTCGGCGAAGGCCAGGTGCTCGAGCAGGGCGGCTTGACGGTTTCGGCGCTGCGCGTCGAGCATCCGCCGGTGACCGACTGTTTTGCCCTGCGCTTCGAACACGGCGGGAAAAGCGTGGTGTTCTCCGCTGACACGGCCTTCTATCCGCCGCTCGCGGAGTTCGCCCGGAGTGCGGATATCCTCGTCCATGAAGCCATGCTGGAGCAAGGCATCGAGCGGCTGGTGGCCAGGACCGGCAATGGCGCGCGGCTGAAAGGCCATCTGCTCGCGAGCCACAGCTTTGCCGAAGAGGCCGGCAGCATCGCCAGCGATGCCGGGGTGAAGAGGTTGGTGCTCAACCACCTCATTCCGGCCGACGATCCCGGGATCGGCGAGGCCGACTGGACTGACGCTGTCAGGAAAACATGGGCCGGCGACTTGACGATCGCCCGCGACGGCCTTGTTGTGGAGTTAAGCAGCGAGAAAGCTGCACAAGGAGAGGAAACTGCATGAAGCTTGCCACATTGAAGGACGGGACGCGCGACGGAAAACTCGTCGTCGTCTCGCGCGACTTGACACGCTTCACCGACGCCTCGTTCCTGGTGCGCACGCTGCAGGCGGCGCTCGACGACTGGCGCCGCATCGCCCCGCATCTCGCGACAATAGCGGAATCGCTTGAGAACAATGCGGTGCCGGCGGAGCGCTTCCACGAGCATGACGCCCACTCGCCGCTGCCGCGCGCCTATCAATGGGCCGACGGCTCGGCTTACGTGAATCATGTCGAGCTGGTGCGCAAAGCGCGCGGCGCCGAGATGCCGGCAAGCTTCTGGACCGACCCGCTGATCTACCAGGGCGGCTCGGACGCCTTCATTCCGCCACGTGACCCGATCCGCATGGCTGACGAAGGCTTCGGCATCGACATGGAGGGCGAGGTCGCCGTCATTGTCGACGACGTGCCGATGGGCGCCACTCTCGAAGAAGCGCGCGCTGCGATCCGGCTGGTCATGCTGGTCAATGACGTCACGCTGCGCGCGCTGACGGGGCCGGAGCTGGCGAAGGGATTCGGGTTTTTCCAGTCAAAACCGTCCTCGGCGTTTTCGCCTGTCGCGGTCACGCCGGACGAATTGGGTGACACCTGGGATGGCGGCAAGGTCAGCCTGCCGCTGCTCGCCGATCTCAACGGCAGGCCGTTCGGCCGCGCCAATGCCGGTATCGACATGACCTTTAATTTTCCGGCGCTGATCGTTCACGCCGCCAAGACCAGGCCGCTTGCCGCCGGCACGATCATCGGTTCCGGCACCGTCTCCAACAAGCTCGACGGCGGACCGGGCAAGCCTGTCTCGGCCGGTGGCGCCGGCTATTCCTGCATCGCCGAACTGCGCGTGATCGAGACCATTGTGTCAGGCGAAGCCAAAACGCCGTTCCTGCGCTTCGGCGACACGGTGCGCATCGAGATGAAGAACAAGACCGGGCATTCGATATTCGGCGCCATCGAGCAGAAGGTCGAGAAATACGAGAGGTGAGGGCATGACCGGGGTCTATCTGCTGGCCGGTGTCTGGGCACTCGCTATACTGGCGGTCTTCATCCAGGCGATCCGGCTGAGTTACCGCATCGAGGCGCGCTCGCCTGACCTGACCAACCGCGGCGGCTTTCCGCGCAAGGCGATGATGTTCCACACCATCACCAACATGAAAGTCGCGCGGGATGAGGAGACGCAAGCCATGCGTCGGCGCATGAACGGGCTGCTGCTGATCGTTCTTGCCGGATTCGCGATCATGGGGGCAGGCTTGCATCTGGTGCGGGCAGGGGGATGATCTCGTGAACCTGCTCGACCATCTGCGCCGTATGGCCGGCAACAATCTGTGGTCGAACGACCGGCTCTACCGCGCGGTGCTGTCCCTCCAGCCCGGTGAGTTCGAGGCCGAACGCACCAGCTTCTTTCCGTCGATCAAGGCAACGCTCAACCACATCCTTGCGGTCGATCTTCTCTATCTCGATTTTCTCGAAGAGGGTGGTCTCGGTGCTGCCGCCCATGACGACTTCGTGCCCCTCGACGAGCCGGCGGCGTTGTTTGCCGCGCAGGTCGCAGCCGACCGGCGGCTGATCGCCTTTTGCGATAGGCTGTCGGCCGACGATCTCGATCGCCGCGTCATCACCGACCGGCGCGAGGACGGCATGATCCCCGAGCGCATCGGCGATATCCTCGCCCATGTCTTTCTGCACGACATCCATCACCGCGGCCAGGTGCACGCAATGCTTTCGGGCACGTCGGTCAAGCCGCCGCAATTGGATGAATTTCTGCTCTGTTATGATGCGAAGCTGAGGGAGAGAGAGGTCGAGCGGTTGGGTTTGTGAGAGCGACTTGTCTCGCTAATCATCCCAGAGCGACATCATAACGGGCAAAACACGGGTCGGATGTAAGGATTGCTAGGTTCTCCATTTGCGCCTGCGCGATCAGCAGTCTGTCGAATGGATCACCATGATGGTGGGGTAGGCTGCTGACGGCGTTCGCATGCTGCAAAGTGACGGCAAGTGGCTGAAATTGCATTCTGGGAAGCAGCGTTGGCAGATCGTCCGGCGCGTTGAGTTTTCCGATTGAGCGTTTGATGGCAATTTCCCAGACGCTTGCCGCGCTCGCGAACACCACCGCTTCCGAAGCCAAGATAGCGCGGTGGTGCTGGCTGAGACGTGGATCGTCTGAAATCGACCACAGGATGATATGCGTGTCGGCGAGAAACGGGCCGACCGTCATTTCACGTACTCGTCCCATTCGGGACCGAGTTCATCAAAATCGTCCGCAATCCAAATCTTGCCCTTCAAGGCGCCAATACGCGGCAGTGGTTCGGCCGCTGCCGGCGGTACGATGCGCGCGGCCACCTTGCCGTGGCGTGTGAGAACGATCTCCTCGCCGGCTTCCGCGCGGCTGACGAGTTCCGACAATTTGGCCTTGGCCTCGGCGATGGAAACATTCATAGCGCGATCCTTATGACCATAATTTAGGTCATAATTGGTCGCGCCGCAAGAAGCCCGGTTCGAATCTACCTACTCCGCAGCCTGAACCTTGATCACCCCGCGCTTGATCTGGTCCTGCTCGATCGATTCGAACAGCGCGCGGAAGTTGCCCTCGCCAAAACCTTCGTCGCCCTTGCGCTGGATGAACTCGAAAAAGATCGGGCCGATCACGGTCTTCGAAAAGATCTGCAGCAGGATCTTGGTCGTGCCGCCGTCGACGACGCCTTCGCCGTCGATCAGGATACCGTGCTTCTTCATCCGCTCGATCGGTTCGTCATGGCCATTCACGCGGTCATACGACATGTCGTAGTAGGTCTCCGGAGGGCCGGGCATGAACTTCAGGCCGTTCTCAGCCAACCTGTCGGTGGCGGCGTAGATCTCGTCGGTGCCGACAGCGATGTGCTGGATGCCCTCGCCATTGTACTTCTTCAGATACTCGGCGATCTGGCTGGTCTCGTCCTTGGACTCGTTGAGCGGAATGCGGATCTTGCCGCAGGGCGAGGTGATGGCGCGGCTGACCAGGCCGGTGATCTTGCCGTCGATGTCGAAGAAATGGATCTGCTTGAAGCCGAACAGATTGCGGTAGAAATCCCACCATGTGTCCATCTGGCCGCGGTAGACATTGTGGGTCAGGTGATCGAGATAGTAGAAGCCGACGCCTTGCGGCCGCGGGTCGCGCTCGCCCAGCCACTCGAACTCGGCATCATAGGCCGAACCCTTCTTGCCATAGGTCTCGATGAAATAGAGCAGCGAGCCGCCAATGCCGACGATTGCCGGCACGTCGAGCGCCTTGTCGGCGCCTTCGTAAGGCGTGGCGCCCTTGGCAACGGCGTGATCGAAAGCGTGCTTGGCATCGACCACCCGCCAGGCCATAGAGGCAGCACAGGGGCCGTGCTTGTCGACGAATTTCATTGCATGCGAGCCGGGTTCGGCATTGACGACATAGTTGATGTCGCCCTGGCGCCAGATGGTGATGTCTTTCGTGCGGTGCTTGGCCACCGCAACATAGCCCATACGGGTGAACAGCTCAGCGAGCTTCTGCGGCTCCGGATGCGCGAATTCGACAAACTCGAAGCCGTCGGTGCCGGCCGGGTTGTCCTTGCTGATCTTGGCGGGCGGGGCGTCGTGCGGGAAGGGACCCATGATATTCCTCCGAAAGCTGGCCTAGCCTGCGATCATAACGCGGAGGAGGCGCACGGTGCTTGCATTCAAACGCTTGAAATGATGATGTCATGCGTGAAGCGTGCATGATATGAGGAAAAGCCATGGATGAGACGCGGATTGATCAGTTCGACCGCAAGATAATGGCGCTGTTGCAGGGTGATGCGCGGCTCACCAACAACGATCTTTCGGAGCGGGTGAACCTGTCGGCGTCGCAATGCTCGCGCCGCCGCCAGCGGCTGGAGGAGGATGGCTTCATCAGGGGCTATCGCGCCGTTCTCGACCGCGACAAGCTCGGTTTTTCCCTGGTCAACGTCATTTCGGTCACGCTCGCCACGCACAACCGCGACAATGCGCGGCGCTTCGGCGAGCTGGTGGCGCGGCTGCCTGAGGTGCAGGAAGCGCACGCGCTGACCGGCGAGATGGATTATATATTGAAAGTGGTGACGCCCGACCTGAAGTCGCTGTCGGAATTCGTCAACGGGGTGCTCCTGCCGCACGAATCCGTGCAGCATGTGAAAACGGCGATCGTACTGGAGACGCTGAAGGAGACGGGTGCGTTACCGATTTAGGCAGAACAGATTTCAGTTGATACGTCGGAGGGGCAGCACCCCCCTCTGTCCTGCCGGACATCTCCCCCGCAAGGGGGGAGATTGGATGTCGCGAATCCCTTCGCCAATCGCCAACGTTGCAGGAAGAGCCTTGGCGGCGAAGCTGCCGATCTCCCCCTTGCGGGGGAGATGGCCGGCAGGCCAGAGGGGGTGTGAAGGATCGCCAGCTACGGAATGACGGAAAGGCCGTTCAGCCCTTCGACTGTTGGATCAGCCCATAGAGATTGGTGCAGCGGGCGCCGGAGCGGCAATAGGCGAAGACCGGGCCGTCGAGTTCGTCGAGCGCTTCGGCCTGATCCCCGACATTCTCGGCCGTAATCTGGCCGCTGATGACGGGGATGTAGCGGAAGGCAAGCCCTGCGGCTTCGACCGCTGCCTTGACGGTGTCGGCAGAAGGCTGGCCGGGCTGTTCGTCATCGGGCCGGTTGCAGATGACGCTCTTGAAGCCGGCTTCCTTGATGGCGGCGACGTCCTCAGGCTGGATCTGGCCCGAAACCGAATAGTCCTCGCTGATTTCGCGGTATTCCATGGCAGCATCCTCGCAAACTGGTCAGGCGGCAGTCTTGCCACTCCCCGACATGGGCGGCAATCCATACCGAAGGAATTCTCTGCCAAATAGACACTGCGTGCCGGAAAATCCAACCGGGCCGATGCGGCCCGGCTGGACAATCCTTCATACTCAACTGCCGAGAATGGCGCCTTTGATCTGACGGATGTTGTTGTGCATCATGTCGATATAGGTCGCAGCCGGGCCGTCGGGCTGCGACAGCGCATCCGAATAGAGCGTGCCGCCGACCTTGATGCCGGTTTCGCTGGCGATCTGTTCGATCAGGCGCGGGTTGGTGATGTTCTCGACGAAGATCGCAGCCGCCTTGTCCTGCTTCACCTGATTGACCAGTTTGGCGACGTCTGCGGCGGATGGCTCGGAGTCGGTCGAGATGCCTTGCGGGGCGAGGAAGGTCAGGCCGTATGCGTGTTCGAAATAGCCGAAGGCGTCATGCGAGGTGATGACGACGCGCTTGCTCTCCGGGATCGAGGCAATCGCCATTTTCACTTCACCTTCGACCGCGTCGAGCTTCTTGGTGTAGGCGGCGGCATTGGTCTGGTAGCTGACGCAGCCTTCGGAATCGGCCGCGCAGAAGGCCTCGGCGATGTTCTTCACGTAGATCCTGGCGTTGGCGATCGACTGGAAGGCGTGCGGATCGGTGACCGTCTTGCCGCCGTCGGTGCCGGCACCTTCGGCCGCGTCGGCGTCGGCGAATTCAGGCTTGAAATCGATCGGCGTCACGCCCTTGGTCAAGGTAATGATAGACGCCTTGGTGGCGCTGGCATCGACCAGCCGCTGCAGGAAACCTTCGAAATGCAGGCCGTTGACCAGCACGATGTCGGCCTTGGCCATGGCCACAGCATCGGCCGGGCTCGGCTCGTAGACATGGGCGTCGCCATCCGGCCCGACAATGGTGGTGACGTCGATGCGGTCGCCGCCGACATTTTTGGCGAAATCGGCAATGACGGTGAAGCTGGCGACCACTTTCAGCGGTGCCGCCAAGGCCGACGATGCGCCAAAGGCGGTTAATGTTATAACGCTCATAGCCAGGGCGGCATGGATCGATTTCAGCATAGACGGGTCTCCTTCTAGGGGCGGGGATCAGGCCGTTCTGTGACGGTGATGGATGATGCGCGCGCGCAGAATGCCGCGCGTGCCAAACAGGATCGAGGCGAAATAGACGACGCCGGCCGACAGGATGATGGCCGGGCCGGATGGCAGCGACGCGTGATAGGACAAAAGCAGCCCGGCGACGCAGGACGCGAAGCCGATCAGCACCGCCAGCACGCACATCGGCTCGACGCGAACTGTCCAGAAGCGGGCGGCTGCGGCCGGCAGCATCATCAGCCCAACCGACAGAAGCGTGCCGAGTGCCTGGAAGCCGCCGACAAGGTTGAGCACGACAAGGCCGAGGAAGATGAAGTGCACCGGACTGCCGAGCCGGCTGACCGAGCGCAGGAACAGCGGGTCGAGGCATTCGGCGACCAGCGCCCGCCAGAAGATGGCAAGGCTGACCAGCGTCACCGCGACGATGCCGCCGATCAGCGTCAGGGCCTCATCGTTGAGCGCCAGCACGGTGCCGAACAGCACGTGCATGAGATCGACGCTGGAACCGCGGATCGACACCATCAGCACGCCGATGGCGAGCGAAATCAGATAGAACGCCGCCATCGAGGCGTCTTCGCGCTGGATGGTGAAGCGCGAGACGGCGCCGGCGCCGAGCGCGACGATGACGCCGGCGATCAGGCCGCCGATGGTCATCGGCAGGATTTCCAAGCCATAGAACAGGAAGCCGGCGGCGGCACCGGGCAGGATGGCGTGCGCCATCGCGTCGCCCGACAGGCTCATGCGTCGCAGCATCAGGAAGACGCCGATAGGGCAGGCGCCGAGCGACAGCATCAGCGAACCGATCAAAGCCCGCTGCATGAAGCCGAAATCGGCGAAGGGCGCGATGACAAGACCGTAAAGCATGTCCATCAGGCAGCCCTCGGTCCGACGCCGTGTTGATGGTCATGGTGATCGTGGCCATGGTGATCGTGACCATGAGCGTCCTCGCCCGGCTCGCACCAGGGCGCATTTTCTTCCCAGGCCTCGTGGAAGCGGCGGGCGCGCAACAGGTTATCAGGCTTCAGCGTTTCCCGGGTTTCGCCCCAGGCGATCGGCTGGCGGGCGAGAAGCAGCGTTTCGGGGAAATTCTGCCGCACCAGGTCCAGATCGTGGACGACGACCATGATGGTGCGTTCCTCGCCATGCCAGTGCTTGATAAGGGCAATGAGGTCGCCGACCGTCTTGGCGTCGACGGCATTGAAGGGTTCGTCGAGCAGGATGAGGTCGGCGTCCTGCAGCAGGACACGCGCAAACAGCGTGCGCTGCAACTGGCCGCCCGACAGCGTGTCGATCGGCCGCTTTTCGAAACCACCGAGGCCCACCGCCATCAGCGCCTTGCTGACGTCTTCGCGATCTTCCTTGGTGTAGCGGCCAAGCAGGCCGCGCCGTGGCCACAGGCCGAGCGAAACCAGATCCACCACCCGTGCCGGAAAGGAGCGGTCGAGCTCCGATTGCTGCGGCAGATAGGCGGCACGTACACCGGGCGCGCGGATAACCTCGCCGGCCATCGGCTTCAGGACGCCGACAATGCCTTTCATCAGCGTCGATTTGCCGGAGCCGTTGGCGCCGACCACAGCGGTCAGCGAGCCCTTGCGGATGGTGCCGTCGAGATGATGGATCGCCGGATGGCTGCCGTAGCCAAGCGTCAGGTCGCGGAATGTCAGGCAGGTATTTGTCATTCTGCGATCCGTAGGCGGCGAAATCCGGCTGCTGGCAGCGGCCGATTGGATATGTGATGTTATTACATTAGTCAACAAGCCATCCGGCGGAATTGCGGCTGGCGGGTCAACTTGCCGTGTGTGGATATCATATGCCGTTGGCCCAAGGGGATTCGACCTGACGATCTTGCCCGAAGCCGGCCGCGACTCTAAAGAAGCGCAACCGCCACAGGAAGGAACCATCCAATGAGCATTCGTCGCATCGATGTTGGCCCGCGCATGAGCCAGATCGTCATCCATGGCAACACCGTCTATCTGGCTGGTCAGGTCGGCCAGCCGACCGGCAACGTCGCTTCGCAGACCAGGGATATCCTGGGGGCCGTCGACGAACTGCTGGCCAAGGCCGGTTCCGACAAGACCAAGATCCTGCAGGCGATCATCTGGCTGGCCGACATGAGCACCTTTGCCGAGATGAACGCGGAATGGGACAAGTGGGTGCCGCAGGGCAACACGCCAGCCCGTGCCACCGGCGAAGCAAAGCTCGCCACCCCGGATTATCTGGTCGAGATTATTATTACCGCGGCGATTTGATCGGCGGCCTTCTACCTCCCCCTTGTGGGGAGGTCGGACCGAAGGTCCGGGTGGGGGTCGGCGCCGCTGCCCTCCGCTATGGCTCCGGGCGTTCGGTGTTCGAAAAGCCAAATCGTTGGCTTTTCGCCAGCCTGCGGCTGGACACGCCTCACCCCTGCGAGGGCCTGAACCTTGCCACCAGCGTGTGGCTCTCGGCCGCGTAGGTAAAGCGCACATGGGTGACCGGATGTTCGGCGCTCCATGTCCGCCGCTCGACCACCAGGCATGGCGCGCCGGCTTCGATGTCGAGTGCGGCCGCTATATGCCTGTCGGCGGCGACAGCGCGAATCCGGTGCTCGGCTTCGCTCCACGGCACGCGGCCGATCAGCCATGGCCCTGGCGCTATGGCCAGGAATTCCTCATCGGCTGCTTCAGGCACGGCGGTGAGGTTGATCAGCCGCTGTTCATGCGCGAACGGCCGCTCGCCGGCGAAATGCCCACACTCCAGCGCCAGCACCGGTCCGGCCACGCCCAGCTCCAGCAGCGCGCGATCCCCGGCGCTGCTGCGCCTTTTGTGTCGCGCGACGCGCTCATAGCGGTAGGGCAGGCCGAGCGCTTCGACCTCGATGCGGATATCGTGGATTTCCAGCACCGCGGCCTGCGACTGCGGCCGGCGCACAAAGCTGCCGGAGCGGCGGCGCCGCTCGATCAGCCCGGCCTTGGCAAGCTGCGACAGCGCCTTGTTCACCGTCATGCGCGAGCAATTGTATTGCGTGCTCAATTCGTGCTCGAACGGGATGCGATGGCCGGGCGCCCAGGCACCGGATAGGATTTTTTCGCTGATGTCGGAGAGGATGCGCTGGTGCAGCGAGCCGCCGCCTTCCGCTTCCACTGTGCCGGCCATGCTCATGCCGAAAGCGCCCTCATCACGTTTCGAAAACGCTCAGCGATGGCCTCTCGCTTCGCATGCCTGCCGCCGCTGACCTGTTTGAGCCCATGCACCCAGACGCAGTCGACCTTGCTGCCATTGGCGAAGATCCAGGCGTCGAGAATTGCGTCGCCGGTCTTGCCGGCCAGCGAGGGATTTTTGGGATCGAGCGAGACGAGATCGGCCGAGGCGCCGGCGGCGATCGCGGAAGCACCGGCGCCAAGCGCGACGCCGCCACCGTCGAGTGCGGCGTCGAACAGCGCGCGGCCGGTCGAGCCGCCGGCGACCGCCAGCACATTGCGGGCGCGGTGGGCGAGGCGCTGCGAATATTCGAGCTGGCGCAACTCGTCGGGGAGGCCGATGAGCACGTTGGAATCGGAGCCGACGCCATAGCGGCCGCCATGTTCCCTGAACAGCGGCGCGGCAAAAGTGCCGTCACCGAGATTGGCCTCGGTGATCGGGCACAGGCCGGCGATGGCGCCACTCCTGGCCATGGCAACGGTTTCCGCATCGGTCATGTGCGTGGCGTGGATCAGGCACCAGCGCTTGTCCACCTTGGCATGGCCAAGCAGAAACTCCACCGGCCGCGCGCCCGACCAGGCAAGGCAATCCTCGACCTCTTTCACCTGCTCGGCAATGTGGATGTGGATAGGCCCATCCGGTGCTATGGCAGTCACCTCAATCAGTTCTTCCGGCGTCGCGGCGCGCAAACTGTGCGGAGCGACGCCGACGACAGCCTGATTCAGCGCACGAACCGATTCGCGGCATTTCTCAACAAGCCGCGAGAAGCGATTCACATCGTTGATGAATCGCCGCTGGCCTTCGTTTGGCACGGCACCGCCGAAAGACGAGTGCGCATAAAACACCGGCAACAGCGTCAGGCCGATGCCCGTCTCGCCGGCCGCGGCCGCAATGCGTTCGGCCATCTCGGCGAGGTTGGCATAGGGTTTTCCATCGCGGTCGTGATGCAGATAGTGAAATTCGCCGACGCGGGAAAAACCGGCCTCCAGCATCTCGACATAGAGCTGCGCTGCAACCGCCTCGACCTGATTGGGCGTCATCGACAGGGCGAAGCGGTACATCACCTCTCGCCAGCTCCAGAAACTGTCGGCGGAGGGGCCGCGAAGCTCGGCAAGGCCGGCCATGCCGCGCTGGAAGGCGTGGCTGTGCAAATTGGGCATGCCGGGCAACAGGATCGCGTGGCGTTCGTCGTCGGCTGTCGCAGCGGCACCAGGCTGAACGGCTGTAATGCGCCCCTCGGCCAGGGTGATCCGCACATTATCGCGCCAGCCATTGGGAAGGAGCGCCTGTTCCGCAAAGATCGCTGCCACTTTTCTCTCCGGTTCTCTGTCTCTCATGCGATGATGGCACTTGCAGTGCGTTTCGATATGTATATACATAATCGTCATCGATTGAAACGGAAAAGATGATGGCTGGACAGAGCAAAAGCCGGGCAGGGGATCTTCGTCTGTGGCGCAATGCGCGGCTCGCGACCATGGCCGAAGGGTCTGCCGGACTTGGCATCGTCGAACACGGCGCGGTCGCTTCGCGTGACGGCCGCATTGTCTATGCCGGCCCCGAGTCGGAGCTGCCCCCAACACTTGCCCAGGGCGTCGAGACGATCGATTGCGAGGGCCGCTGGATCACACCCGGCCTGATCGACTGCCACACCCATCTGGTCCATGCCGGCAACCGCGCCAACGAATTCGAGATGCGGCTGGCCGGCTCCACCTATGAAGAGGTCGCCCGGGCCGGCGGCGGCATTGTCTCCTCGGTCAAGTCGCTGCGCGCCGCCAGCGAAGACGAACTGGTCACTCAATCGCTGCCGCGCCTCGATGCGCTGATCGCCGAAGGCGTGACCACCGTCGAGATCAAGTCCGGCTATGGCCTCGACCTCGAAAACGAAAAGAAATCGCTGCGTGCAGCCCGCCAACTGGGCAACCAGCGGCCGGTGACGATCCGCACGACCTTCCTCGGCGCTCACGCGCTGCCGCCGGAAGCCAAGGGCGACAAGGACGCTTTTATCGATCTGGTCGCCAATGAGATTCTTCCTTCGGTTGCCGCCGAGGGGCTGGCCGATGCCGTCGACGGTTTCTGCGAGGGCATCGCCTTTTCGCCGGAACAGATGGCGCGCGTCTTCGATGCGGCCAAAGCGGCCGGCCTGCCGGTCAAGCTCCATGCCGACCAGCTGTCCAACCTGCATGGCGCCGAACTCGCCGCCCGCTACGGCGCTCTGTCGGCCGACCATCTCGAATACACCGATGATGCAGGTGCGGCGGCGATGGCCAAGGCCGGAACCGTGGCGACGATCCTGCCCGGCGCCTACTATTTCATCCGCGAAACCAAGAAGCCGCCGATCAGCCTGTTTCGCCAGCACGGCGTCAAGATGGCTGTCGCCACCGACAACAACCCCGGCACCTCGCCGCTGACCTCGCTGCTTCTGACCATGAACATGGCCGCGACCCTGTTCGGCCTGACCGTCGATGAATGTCTTGCCGGCGTCACCCGCGAGGCGGCCCGCGCGCTTGGTTTGCTGGAAGAAACCGGCACGCTTGAGGTCGGAAAGTCCGCCGACCTGGCGATCTGGGACATCGAGCGCCCCGCCGAACTCGTCTACCGCATGGGCTTCAACCCGCTGCATGCCCGCATTTGGAGAGGACAATGACCGAACTGACCCTGAAGCCCGGCAATGCGACGCTGGCGGACTGGCGCGCCATCTATCGTGGCGCCGTGCCCAAGCTGGACAACGCCTGCCGGCCAAAGATCAAGGCGAGCGCCGAGGCCGTCGCCAGGATCGTCGCCAAGGGCGAACCGGTCTATGGCATCAACACCGGTTTCGGCAAACTGGCCAGCGTCCGCATCCCGGCCGAGGATCTCGAGACCTTGCAGCGCAACATCGTTCTGTCGCACGCCGCCGGCGTCGGCGAGCCGATGCCGGTTGCTGTCTGCAGGCTGATGATGGCGCTGAAGCTCGCCAGCCTGGCGCAGGGCGCGTCCGGCGTGAGGCCGCAAACCATCGAATTGCTGGAAGCAATGCTGGCCAACGACGTCATCCCGGTGGTGCCGGCGCAGGGTTCGGTCGGCGCCTCCGGGGACCTTGCCCCGCTGTCGCACATGACCGCGGTGATGATCGGCGTCGGCGAATGTTTTACCCCGCATGGCCGTTTCCCGGCCAAGGTCGCCTTCGTCTCACATGGACTGGAGCCGGTGACACTGGGCGCCAAGGAAGGCCTGGCGCTGCTCAACGGCACCCAGTTTTCGACCGCCTATGCGCTGGCCGCCTTGTTCGAGGCCGAAGTGCTCTATCAATCGGCGCTGGTCGCTGGTGCCCTATCGACCGACGCGGCAAAAGGTTCTGACGCCCCCTTCGATCCGCGCATCCATGTGCTGAGAAAGCATCCCGGCCAGATCGAGACGGCCGACGCCCTGCGCAATCTGATGGCCGGCAGCGCCATCCGTGAATCGCATCGGGTTGGCGACGAACGCGTGCAGGATCCCTATTGCCTGCGCTGCCAGCCGCAGGTCATGGGCGCCGCACTCACCGTGCTGCGCCAGGCGGCCGACACGCTGGGCACCGAAGCCAATGGCGTCACCGACAATCCGCTGATCTTCGCCGAGGATGACACCGCGCTTTCCGGCGGCAATTTTCACGCCGAACCGGTGGCCTTCGCCGCCGACATGATCGCGCTCGCGGTCTGCGAGATCGGCTCGCTGTCGGAACGCCGCATTGCCATGCTTGTCGATCCGGCACTTTCGGGCATGCCGGCCTTCCTGACGCCGAAGCCCGGTCTGAACTCCGGCTTCATGATCCCGCAGGTGACGGCGGCGGCTCTCGTCTCGGAAAACAAGCAGAAAGCCTATCCGGCCAGC
Organism: Mesorhizobium sp. M0227; assembly: GCF_040321855.1. Taxonomy (NCBI): domain Bacteria; kingdom Pseudomonadati; phylum Pseudomonadota; class Alphaproteobacteria; order Hyphomicrobiales; family Phyllobacteriaceae; genus Mesorhizobium; species Mesorhizobium sp. M0227. The sequence continues at coordinate 173,084 of NZ_JAMYSJ010000006.1, forward strand.
GTCGATTCGATTCCCACATCGGCCAACCAGGAAGACCATGTTTCGATGGCCGCGCACGGTGCGCGCCGGCTGATCGGCATGGTCGAGAATGCAACGGCGGTGGTTGGCATCGAATTGCTGGCCGCCGCGCAAGGCTGCGACTTCCATGCGCCGCTGGCCTCGAGCGACGCCCTGGAGGCAGTGCGCAGGCTGGTCCGGGCCGAAGTGCCGCATCTCGACAATGACCGGCATTTCCACCCTGACATGGAAAAGGCCATCGCCATGGTCCGCACTGGCGCAACCATCAAGGCCGCTGGCGCGATAGCGCTGCCGTCGATTTCGGGAGCGGTATGATGACCGCCACGCCCTGGCTCACCGTCACGCCCGGCACGACTCCGCTGCTGGTGTCGATACCACACACCGGCATTGACCTCGCCGGCCTTGAGAATCGGCTGGTCTCGCCCTGGCTCGGCCGCCGCGACTGCGATTGGTGGATCGACAATCTCTATGACTTTGCTGCCGGCCTCGGGGCGACGGTGGTGCACACCGCGATCTCGCGCACCGTCATCGACGTCAACCGCGATCCCTCCGGCGCCTCGCTTTACCCCGGCCAGGCGACGACCGGCCTTTGCCCGACCGAGACTTTCGATGGCGATCCGCTCTATCGCGAGGGCGAAGAACCGGGGCCGTCGGAGATCGACGAGCGTCGCGAGAAATTCTTCGTGCCCTACCATGCCGCCCTGCAGGTCGAGATCGACCGGTTGCGTGGCTTGCACGAAAAGATCGTGCTCTATGACTGCCACTCGATCCGTTCAGTGCTGCCGCGCCTGTTTGAAGGCACGCTGCCGGTTTTCAACCTCGGCACCAATGACGGCAGGAGCGCCGATCCGACGCTGCAGGCGATGGTCGGCCAGATCATGGCCGAAACCGGTGAAACCTCTGTCATCAACGGCCGCTTCAAAGGCGGCTGGATCACACGCCATTTCGGCCAGCCGCAACAAGGCGTGCATGCGCTGCAGATGGAACTTTCCAATCGCGGCTATATGCGCGAGCCCGATGGCAAGGGTACGCCGGACAACTGGCCAGTGCCTTACGATGCCGAGTTTGCCGCACCGATCCGCGCCACGCTGCGGAAAATCCTCGAGACCGCGACATCCTGGGCGCGTGTCTGACATTAGGTCCTTTTATGGAGTGACGCCATGAACAATCCTCGCCACAACATCCGCGAAGTCCGCAGCCCGCGCGGCACCGAAATCAGCGCGCGCTCCTGGCTGACGGAAGCGCCGCTGCGCATGCTGATGAACAATCTCGATCCGGACGTTGCAGAAAATCCCAACGAGCTGGTCGTCTATGGCGGCCTCGGCCGGGCGGCGCGCACCTGGAACGACTTTGACCGCATCGTCGCCTCATTGAGGACGCTGGCCGATGACGAGACTTTGCTGGTGCAGTCAGGCAAGCCGGTCGGCGTCTTCCGCACCCACCCGGACGCGCCGCGTGTGCTGATCGCAAACTCAAATCTGGTGCCGCACTGGGCGAATTGGGAAAAATTCAACGAGCTCGATAAGAAGGGCTTGATGATGTACGGCCAGATGACGGCCGGCTCGTGGATCTACATCGGCACGCAAGGCATCGTGCAGGGCACCTACGAGACCTTCGTCGAGGCCGGCCGCCAGCACTATGGCGGCAATCTCCGGGGAAAATGGATCCTGACCGGCGGTCTCGGCGGCATGGGTGGCGCCCAGCCGCTCGCCGCCGTCATGGCCGGCGCCTGCTGCCTGGCGATCGAATGCAATCCGGACTCGATCGATTTCCGCCTGCGCACCCGCTACGTCGACGAGCGCGCCGACACGCTCGACGAGGCGCTGGAAAAGATCGAACGCTGGACCAAGGCCGGCGAGGCGAAGTCGGTCGGCCTGCTTGGCAATACGGCCGACATCGTGCCGGAGATGTTCAGGCGTGGCATTCGCCCCGATATGGTCACCGACCAGACCTCGGCGCATGATCCCATCAACGGCTACCTGCCGAAGGGCTGGACGATGGCCGAGTGGCGCGAGAAGCGCGTCAGCGACCCCAAGGAAGTCGAGAAGGCAGCCCGCGCCTCCATGCGCGAACATGTCGAGGCGATGGTGGCGTTCTGGAACGCCGGCGTGCCGACGCTCGACTATGGCAACAACATCCGCCAGGTGGCCAAGGAGGAGGGGTTCGAGAACGCTTTCGCCTTCCCCGGTTTCGTGCCGGCCTATATCCGTCCGCTGTTCTGCCGCGGCATCGGCCCCTTTCGATGGGCGGCCCTGTCGGGCGATCCGGAGGATATCTACAAGACCGACGCCAAGGTGCGCGAACTGACGCCCGGCAACACCCATCTGCACAACTGGCTCGACATGGCGCGTGAGCGCATTGCCTTCCAGGGTCTGCCAGCGCGCATCTGCTGGGTTGGCCTCGGCGACCGGCATCGGCTCGGGCTCGCCTTCAACGAGATGGTGGCCAGGGGCGAGTTGAAGGCGCCTGTCGTCATCGGTCGCGATCACCTCGATTCCGGCTCGGTCGCTTCGCCGAACCGCGAAACGGAATCGATGAAGGACGGCTCGGACGCGGTATCCGACTGGCCGCTGCTCAACGCATTGCTCAACACGGCGTCCGGCGCCACCTGGGTGTCGCTGCACCATGGCGGCGGCGTCGGCATGGGTTTCTCGCAGCACGCCGGCATGGTGATCGTCGCCGACGGCACGCGCGAAGCCGCCAGGCGCCTGGAGCGGGTGTTGTGGAACGACCCGGCGACCGGTGTCATGCGCCACGCCGATGCCGGCTACGAGATCGCCGTCGAATGCGCCAAGGAGCACCAGCTCAATTTGCCCGGCATTCTCGGCTGATTGGTTGAGCCGATGCGTGTTCTGCGGGCAGCCGAATACCGGTCGATGCCGTGGAAGAACGGCGGCGGCGTGACGACGGAAATCGCCGTCTCGCCCACTGGTGCCGGGCTCGACGATTTCGACTGGCGCGTCTCGATGGCGCGCGTCGAATTGAGCGGTCCTTTCTCGCAATTTGCCGGGATCGATCGCACCCTTGCCGTGCTCGAAGGCGAGGGCATCGTCCTCGAGATTGCCGGCCACCCGCCGACATCCATAAACAGGACGACTGCCCTGTTTTCTTTCCCTGCCGACGTGCGGACCTCGGCCGCGCTGATCGGCGGACCGATCACTGATCTCAATGTCATGACCCGCCGAAGCCGGATGACGCATTCGGTCGAACGCCTGGTGATTTCGGCCCCCGTGGAAATCCGGACTGAAGCCGGCACAACGCTGATCCTGTGCTTGAACGGCGACGTCAGCGTGCCCGCCGCTGAACCGGTTCGCCTCGGGCCGCTCGACACGCTGCGGTCCGGTCCGGTCAGCACCGGCCTGCTTGTCCAGCCCGCCCATGAGGCAACGCTGTTCGTGATCCGGATCTGCGCCATCGCCGGCAAGGATTAACGCTTGTTTCCAAACATGATCGCGGTACCGGCGAAATATAGCGTAAGCTGCTGGTGGCATCACGAAAAAGCCTGAATCCTCTCCGCCGATCTGGCTTGGTGGGAAGTAGGGTGCTTGTCTTTGAGTCTTGCTGAGAGATGACGCCCTGTCGCGGTGCGGAAACAAACTTTCGGCAAGTGGGGTTTATGCAACCAATTGCATTTGAACCGGTTTTAGGGCCATTGCCGTGGCGGTGACGCCGCTCAGTGCCCGCTTACGGAATTTTCAATGAATATTCAGACCAATCCTGCCCAAATCGAGAAGACAAGCGCAAGCTTCCCGGCCATTACCGAAGAGCCGATCCGTTCCAATTACCTGCCCGAAGAGCGCCTTCGGCTGCTTGGCGAAAGCCTGGCAAAAGGCGACCTCACGGACCTGTTCGGCCTGACGCCCTTTGATTTTCAGGCCCGTATCCGGGATAGCGCCAAGAAGATCCTGGAAGTCTACCGGTCGACCAATGCTGCGCAGGCGAGGGGCGAGACGATCACGCCGGCGGCACAATGGCTGCTCGACAACAATTACCTGGTCGAAGAGACCATTTTCCAGGTTAAGCGCGACCTGCCGCGCCGGTTCTATCGTCAGTTGCCGACGCTGAAACTGCCTGACAACGGCACTGTGCCGCGCGCGCTGGCGCTGGCCTGGACCTATGTGGCGCATTCGGACAGTTCCGTTTCGGCGACGATGTTCAAGTCCATCGTCCAGGGTTTCCAGTCGGTCGAGCCGCTGAAGATCGGCGAACTCTGGGCGCTGCCTTCGCTGTTGCGCTTCGTCCTGATCGAAAATCTCCGCCGGCTGGCCGTCAGGGTCAATCGCACCCGCCAGATGCGCCAGATCGCCAACGATGTGGCCGACAAGGTCCTGGCCACCGACGACAGCGCCGACCGGCAGTCGATCCTGTCCAACTTCAGCGCCCACGCGCAGGACACCACCTTCGCCACCCAGCTGCTCTATCGCTTGCGCGATGGATCGCAGAATGCCGGCAAGGCTCTGGAATGGCTGGAAGGCGAGCTCGAAAAGACCGGCTCCGATGCCGAGGAAATCATCATTTCCGAACATCACACGCTGTCCAGCGGCAATGTGACGACGGGCAACATCATCCGCGGCCTGCGCCTCATCAACGACGTCGACTGGACGGTGTGGTTCGAAGGCGTCAGCCGCATCGACACCGTGCTGCGCGAGCGCACCGATTTCGCCGCGCTCGACTTCTTCTCGCGCGATCAGTACCGGACCGCGATCGAGGAATTGGCGCGCCGCTCGAACCTTTCGGAATATCGCGTTGCCGAGATGGCCATCGAGTTGGCCGGCCACGCCGCCAGCGATGGTGACGGCGACGCCGTTTTAACCGGGTCCGCCCACACCGATGTCGGCTTCTTTCTCGTCGGCCCACGCCGGCTGGAGCTGGAGAAGGCGATCGGCTATCGGCCCACCATCAGCCAGACAGTCAAGCGTGCCTTCCGCAAGACCGGCTGGCTCGGCATCGTCGTGCCCGTGTTTGCGCTGACGGCGCTGCTTCTCGTTCTGTCCGGCAACGCGCTTGCCAATCTTGGCCTGTCGGTGCCCTCGATCGTCCTCATGCTGGCGCTTTTTGCCGTGCCGGCCAGCGAGGGCGCGCTCGCCTTCTTCAACACGGTCGTATCGCTGTTCCTGAAACCGACGCGCCTCGTCGGCTACGATTACCGACACGGCGTGCCGCCCGAGGCGCGCACGTTGGTGGTGGTGCCGTCGCTGATCGGCTCGCGCGACGATGTCGAGGAAAACATCCGCAACATCGAGGTGCATCATCTCGCCAACACGGCCGATGAAATCCATTTCGCGCTGCTGTCGGACTGGCCAGACTCGAAGACCGAGATCGATGCGGCGGACACCGAAATCCTCGAATTCGCCCGTACCGAAATCGCCCGTCTCAACGCCCGCTATCCCTCCGAAGGCGCGCCGCGTTTCTACATCCTGCACCGGCGCCGGCTCTTCAACGCGGCGCAAGGGGCCTGGATGGGCTGGGAGCGCAAGCGCGGCAAGCTGCACGAGCTCGATCTTCTGCTGCGCGGCGACAGCGACACCACGTTCCTGCCGCTCGACGTGCCGCTGCCGGAGAACGTCGTCCATGTGATGACGCTCGATGCCGACACGCGCACCACCCGTGACGCAGTCGCCACCCTCGTAGGCAAGCTCTGCCACCCGCTCAACCGGCCGCATTTCGATGCCAGCAAGCGCGTCGTCACCGCCGGCTACGCGATCCTGCAGCCGCGCATCACCGCGTCGCTGACATCGGGCGACGATGCGTCGTTCTTCCAGCGGGTGTTTTCGGCCAATCGCGGCCTCGACCCTTATGTCTTTGCCGTGTCCGATCTCTATCAGGACGTCTTCGGCGACGGGTCCTTCACCGGCAAGGGCCTCTATCATGTCGACGCCTTCGAGGCCGCGCTGCAGGGCCGCATCGAGGAAAACACCATCCTCAGCCACGATCTGCTGGAAGGCGCGCTGGCGCGCGCGGCGCTGGTCACCGACGTCGAACTGGTCGAGGACTATCCGACCCGATACTCGGTCGACGCCTCGCGCCACCATCGCTGGGCGCGCGGCGACTGGCAGCTGCTCGGCTTCATGCTCGATCCGCGCTCCGGCGTGCCGGCGCTGTCGCGCTGGAAGATGATCGACAATCTGCGCCGCTCATTGACGCCGATCTTCTGGGTGATGGCGGCGATCGCCGGCTGGACGCTGCTGCCCTTCACGCAGGCCGCGCAATGGCAGGCCCTGCTGATCCTCAGCCTGTTCATGGCGCCGACATTCGACATCGTCAACGCCATCCTGCCCAAGAGCGGCGACCAGACGCCGCGCGGTCATTTCTCGGCCCTGGCACGCGACGTCGCCTTCGGCACCGCCATGGTGGCGCTGAAGATCGTGCTGATGGCGCACAACGCCTGGATGATGGGCGATGCCATCGTGCGCACGATCTACCGGCTCTTCGTCAGCCGCCAGAACCTTTTGGAATGGCGCACCGCCTCGCAGGCGCACAAGGCGGGCGACAACGATGTCGGTTCCTATTACGGCATGATGTATGGCGCCGTGATCATCGGCTTCGTCGGCCTTGCCATTCCGGTGCTGGCCGATTCGACCGGCGCCTTCGTCGCCTTCTTCTTCGCCCTGTTCTGGATTGGCTCGCCGGCCATCGCCAGCTGGATCAGCCGTTCGGCTGAAACCGAGGATCGGCTGCGCATATCGCAGGCCGACATCCACACGCTGCGCACGGTGGCGCGGCGCACGTGGCACTATTTCGAAAGCTTCGTGACGGCAGAACACCACCATCTGCCGCCCGATAATTTCCAGGAAAGCCCGGCGCCGGTGGTGGCGCCACGCACCTCGCCGACCAATATCGGCGTCTACCTGCTGTCCGTCGTCTCCGCCCGCGACTTCGGCTGGATCAGCCTGTCCGACGCCATCACCCGCATCGACGCCACCATGGCGACGATCGAGGGCATGCCGCGTGAGCGCGGTCACCTCTTCAACTGGTACGACACGACGACACTGAAGCCGCTCTATCCGCTTTACATCTCGGCTGTCGACAGCGGCAATCTCGCTGGCCATCTGGTGGCGGTGGCGGCGGCCTGCGCCGAATGGGCCGAAGCGCCCTCCGTCCATCTCCAGGGCGATTTCGAAGGCATTCTCGACACGGTCACCATCCTCAGCGAAAGCCTCGATGATTTGCCCGACGACCGCCGTCAGTTGCGCCCGCTGCGCCAGCGTCTCGCGGACCGTCTCGACGGCATGCGGCGCGCTGTCGACACCATCAAGGCGCAGCCCGAAATGGCGTCGATCCGCACCATCAACCTGGCTGTGCTGGCCGGCGAGATCCGCAAATTGGCCACCGCCATCCATACCGAGGCCGTGTCGCCCCAGAGCGACGTCATTGTCGACTGGGCGGCAAGGCTGGAAGCCACCTGCGAAGCGCACGTCCATGACGCGCACAGCGACGACAATGCCGTCGAGGCGCTGCGTGCCAAGCTGCTCACCTTGCGCGAGCGCACGCGCCGCTACGCCTTCGAGATGGATTTCTCCTTCCTGATGCGACCGGAGCGCAAGCTGTTGTCGATCGGCTACCGGGTCGAGGAACATCAGCTCGACGAAAGCTGCTACGACCTTCTGGCCTCCGAGGCGCGGCTGACCAGCCTGTTCGCCATCGCCAAGGGCGACCTGCCGACGGAGCACTGGTTCCGGCTTGGCCGGCCGATCGTCGAAATCGGTTTCCAGGGCGCCCTGATGTCCTGGTCCGGCTCGATGTTCGAATACCTGATGCCGCCGCTGGTGATGAAGGAGCCGCAGGGCTCGATCCTCAACCAGACCAGCAAGCTGATCATCAAGCGCCAGATCCAGTACGGCCGCCAGAAGAACGTGCCGTGGGGCATTTCGGAGGCCGCCTACAATGCGCGCGACCGCGAACTGACCTACCAATACACAAATTTCGGCGTTCCAGGTCTCGGGCTGAAGCGCGGCCTTGGCCAGAACACGGTGATCGCGCCTTACGCCACCATACTCGCGGCCCAGTTCAACCCGCGTGAAGCCGTGCTGAATCTCGCCCGATTGCGGGAGATCGGGGCGCTCGGCCGCCACGGTTACTACGATGCCGTCGACTTCACGCCGCAGCGCGTGCCGGAAGGCACGGATCACGTCGTCGTCCAGAACTACATGGCCCACCATTCGGGCATGTCGATCGCGGCGGTTGCCGACGCCATCTTCGAAGGTCGCATGCGCGACCGCTTTCACAGCGACCCGGTCATCGAATCGGCCGAACTCTTGCTGCAGGAGAGGGCGCCGCGCGACATCCCGACCGCGACCGTCAGGACCGAGGCCGACGAACGCTCCAAGGACGAGACCGAAGTCGACAGCCCCGACACCCGCATCGTGCTCAATCCGCTGCAGTCGCTGCGGTCGACCAACGTCATGTCGAACGGCCGCTATTCGGTGATGGTCACCGCGACCGGCTCGGGCTACAGCCGCTGGGGCGATCTCTCCGTCACACGCTGGCAACCGGATCCGACCGAGGACCGGCTCGGCTCCTACATCTTCCTGCGTGACGCAGGCTCAGGTGACTGGTGGTCGGCTACAGCCGAACCGAAGCGCGCCGCCGAGGAAAAGGCGCAGACCTTGTTCTCCGACGACAAGGCGAGCTTCGTCAAATCGGTGGGCACGTTGCGCTCCGAGGTCGAATGCATCGTCATCTCGGAAGGCAATGGCGAGGGCCGTCGGGTCACGCTCTACAATGACGGTCCGTCCGACCGTCACATCGAAGTGACCTCCTTTGCCGAACTGGTGCTCGGCCTGGAGGCGTCCGACAACGCGCATCCGGCCTTCTCGAAGATGTTCGTGGAAACCGAAATCTCTGCGAACAACGCGGCGATCTTCGCCACGCGGCGCAAGCGCGAGACCAGCGAGCCCGATATCGCCATGGTGCATTTCGTCACCGATCCGTCCGGATCGGCGCGCGATGCCGAGGCCGAGACCGACAGGCGCGCCTTCATCGGCCGTGGCCGTACCATCGTCGACGCAGCCGCTTTCGACCCGGGCGCCAGGCTGGGCGGCCATTCAGGCTTTACGCTCGATCCCGTCGCGTCGCTCCGCCGCCAGGTGCGCGTGCCGGCCAACAAGAAGATATCGCTGACCTTCTGGACCGTCGTCGGCGCTGGCCGCACCGAGCTGGACGAAGCCATCGCCCGCCTCGACCATCCGGAGAGCTTTGCCCGCCAGGCCATGCTTGCCTGGACGCGCAGCCAGGTGCAGACCCGCCATATGGGCCTCAGCCTGACCGATGCCGCCAATGTGCAGAAGCTGGCGCGCTACCTGATCTATCCGGATCCGTTCCTGCGTCTTCCCGCTGAATCCATCGCCACGGGGCTGGGCAAGCAGTCGAGCCTGTGGCCGACAAGCATTTCCGGCGATTTCCCGATCTTCCTGGTCAGGATCGGCGATGTCGCCGATCTCGAAATCGTTGCCCAGGCGCTGCGTTTCCAGGAATATATGCGCACCCGCGGCATGATGATCGACTTCGTCGTCGTCAACGAGCAGGCGTCCTCCTATGTCCAGGACCTGCAACGGGCGGTCGAGACGCTGTGCGAAAACAGCCGCCTGCGCGGCAAGGAGCTCGGACCGCGCCAGCACATTTTCGCGGTGCGCCGCGACCTCATGGACGAGACCACCTACAAGACGCTGCTCGCTGTCGCCCGGGTGGTCCTGCACACGCGCAATGGCACCATCTTCGACCAGATCGAGCGCGCCGAGGCGGCGGCTCTGCAGGCGCGGGACGCTCTGGCAGCATTGCCGATTCCGCGTGAATTGCCGTCGCCGACACCCACGACGCATGCTCCTGCCTCGCAGGCGGTGGCAAATGTCAGCGCCGATGGCAGCGGGCTCAGCCAGTGGAACGGCTTTGGCGGTTTCGACGGCGACGGGCGGCACTATGTCGTGCGCCTGGCCGGCCGGCGCACGACGCCGCAGCCGTGGATCAACGTCGTCTCCAACGCCTCGTTCGGCTTCCATACCTCGGCCGAGGGCGCCGCCTTCACCTGGAGCCGAAACAGCCGCGACTACCAGTTGACGCCGTGGTCGAATGATCCGGTCTCGAACCGGCCGGGCGAGGGCTTCTATATCTACGATCAGGCGAGCGGCAAGGCATTCTCGCCGCTCGCCGCCATGGTGCGCGATCCCTCGATGACCTACGAGGCCTGGCATGGCCAGGGTTTCTCGACCTTCCGCTCGAAGCGCGGACCATTGTCGATGGATCTCACCCATGTCGTCGATCCGGTCGATCCGCTGAAGATCTCACGGCTGCGCATCCAGAATTCCGGCTCGGTGCCGGCGCGGCTGCGTGTCTATGCCTATGCCGAATGGGTGCTCGGCGGGCACCGGTCGCGCACGGCGGCAACCATCGTCCCGTCGCGGGATGCCGCCAGCGGCGCGCTGCTGGCACAAAACCCCTACGGGCTGGATTTCGGCGAGCGCGTTGCTTTCCTCGCGGCCGACGGTGGCGTCCATTCGGTGACAACAGACCGATCGGAGTTCCTGGGCCGGCATGGTTCCAGCGAGCTACCCCAGGCGGTGCTGAGTGGTGCGGCGCTGTCTGGCCGTGTCGAGGCTGGTGACGATCCGTGCGCGGCGATTGCCCGCGATGTCGAGATTCCGGCTGGCGGCGACGTGACGCTGCTCTGGCTGCTCGGCGACGCCGAGTCCGCCGAGGAGGCTAGCGCGCTGGTGCAAGAGCACCGGGTCGAGGATTTCGACCAGCGGCTGGCCGACAATGAGCGCGAATGGCGCGGCTTTCTCGACACCATCCAGGTCGAGACGCCTGACAAGGCGCTCGACGCCATGGTCAATCACTGGCTGCCCTATCAGAGCCTGGCCTGCCGCATCCGTGCCCGCTCCGCCTTCTATCAGGCCAGCGGTGCCTTCGGCTTCCGCGACCAGTTGCAGGATACGCTGGCGCTGCTGGCGCATGACCCGCAACTGGCGCGCGACCAAATCCTCAACGCGGCGCGGCGGCAGTTCCCCGAAGGCGACGTGCAGCACTGGTGGCTGCCGCGCACGGGTGCTGGCGTGCGTACGTTGATCTCCGACGACGTGGTCTGGCTTGCCCACGCCACGGCGCGCTATTTGCTGGTCACCGGCGATGCCACCATCCTGAAGGAGCAATTGGCCTTCATCGATGGACAGCCGCTGGGCGAGGGCGAGCACGATGCCTTCTTCACCCCGGAAATCTCGAAGAAGACAGCGTCGCTCTACGACCATTGCGCGCGTGCGCTCGATCTCGCCATCAAGCGCAGCAGCCCCGCGGGCCTGCCGCTGATCCTCGGCGGCGACTGGAACGACGGCATGAACCGCGTTGGCGAGCAGGGCAAGGGCGAGAGCGTCTGGCTCGGCTGGTTCCTGCTGAAGACGCTGGGCGACTTCGCCCCCGTCGCCAAGGCCGAGGGCGACGCCAAGCGAGCACAGGCCTGGGCAAAGCATGCCGATGTTCTGAAGCGGGCGCTTGAGAGCACCGCATGGGACGGCGAATGGTACCGGCGCGGCAGTTTCGACGACGGCACCCCTTTGGGGTCTCGCAACTCGCAGGAGTGCAAGATCGACTCGATCGCCCAGTCCTGGAGCGTTCTTTCGGGAGAGGGCGATCCGGCACGGTCGACGACCGCGATGGAGCAAGCAACGAAGCTGCTCGTCGACGACAAGCTGAAGATCGTCAAGCTGTTCACGCCGCCCTTCTCGAAGACGGAGAAGGACCCGGGTTACATCAAGAGCTATCCGCCCGGTGTGCGCGAGAATGGCGGCCAGTACACCCATGCCGCCACATGGTTCGTCATCGCGCTTGCCGAGATGGGACAGGTCGACGAGGCCTATCGCTGTTTCTCGATGCTGAACCCCGTCAACCATGCGACCGACGAGGCCACGGCCGAGCACTATCGTGTCGAGCCCTATGTCGTGGCGGCCGATATCTATGCCGGCGACGACAATGCCGGCAACGGCAAGGGCGGCCGTGGCGGTTGGACCTGGTACACCGGCTCTGCCGGCTGGCTCTACAGGGCTGCGGTCGAGGGCATTCTGGGCATCGAACGGCGCGGCAAACGTGTCCAGTTCAAGCCGAAGCTGCCGAGCCACTGGAATGGGTACTCGGCAAATCTCAAAATGCTGGGAGCGGAACTCAGGGTTCGCGTCATCCGCGACAATAAGGCCAAGGCCGTGTCGCTGGAGGTGAATGGGACAAAGACCAAGGTTTCGGCAGTCGAACTGAAGGACGGCGAAGTTGCCGAGGTGGTCATCCGGATCCCGGCTTAATGCAATGTTGCTCAAAAACTATGCGCTCGGGCCTGGGATCCGGGGCGCGACTTTTGCCGCCACGGCGGGATGAGAGGCCGTCCCGCCTGGCGTTGCCGCCTGCCGATTGAAGGACATGCCACCGAGGAGTGCATGAAATCAAAGGCTTGAGGCGTCCGACAGGGGCGCCACGAGCAGTGAGAGTTTGGCCTCCCTTCACCTGGAAGGGCGCCCTGCAGCTTTGTTTCGCTCTATACTTCGCAAAAGGCGATTTCGGCCTTAGTCATCCGCCCGACATTGTTGCTGATTAAAATTGTGGCAGCACGTGCCAACTGCCATGATTTCGCCGCATGCCTGACATTTTACCTGTCTTCTCAAACCGTTAGGTGATCACGGCAGATTTCGGAACGTCGCCATCTTTTGTTCGCTCTAAGGGAACTGAAGGGGTACACGGCCATTGTTTTGCGACGTATCAACCGGTACGAATAAAATGATGCAGTGCACAATAAACAGCGTGGCGGAGTAACTGGGGTGACCCTTCTGCAAATCTACTGGCGAGCTCTCGGTTATCTGGCCGCGGACAGGAAACGCGTTGCGTTGATCTGTTCGGCCAACGTGGCTCTCGCCATCGTAGCGCTTCTCGAGCCAATTATGTTCGGTCGCGTCATCGGCGCCATCTCCGAGCGTGGCTCTGTCTTCACCACGCTGGTCATGTGGGCCGGTCTCGGCGCCTTCAACATCGTTGCTTTCGTCATGGTGGCGCGCGGCGCTGACCGCTTCGCCCATGCTCGGCGCAGCGAAGTGCTGTGCCAGTCCTTCGAGCGTGTGATCACCATGCCGCTCGCCTGGCACCATCAGCACGGCACCTCCAATGCGCTGCACACGATGCTGCGCGCCGTCGAAACCCTGTTCAGCCTTTGGCTCGAATTCATGCGCCAGCATCTGTCCACGGCTGTCGCCCTCGTGCTGCTGGTTCCGACCGCGATCAGCATGGACCTGCGCATGTCGCTGGTGCTGCTTGGCCTCGGGCTGCTTTATGTCGGCATCGGCCGGATGGTCATGCGCCGCACCAAGGCGGGCCAGGCTGCGGTCGAGCGTCACTACCACAAGGTGTTCGCGCATGTGACCGACTCGGTCAGCAACGTTGCGGTGCTGCAGAGCTACAATCGCCTCGGCCACGAGGCCGATACGCTGCGCCGCTACGTCAAGAACCTGCTCGACGCGCAGAACCCCGTGCTCGACTGGTGGGCGCTGGCCAATGCCTTGCACCGTCTGTCATCGGCAATCTCGATGCTGATCGTGTTGTCGATCGGCTCCTATCTCGTCACTCATGGTCAGTTGGGTGTCGGCGACGTCATTGCCTTCACCGGTTTTGCCACGATGCTGATCGCTCGCCTCGACCAGATGTCGGCTTTCGCCAACCAGATTTCGGAGGCCCGTGCCAAGCTCGAGGATTTCTACCACCTCGAGGACTCCGCGGCTGATGCCGCCGAGCCGGACGGCTTGCGCGATCTTGCCAACGTCACCGGCCATGTCCGCTTCGAGAATGTCGGCTTTGAGTTCGCCAATTCCGGCCAAGGCATCGACGACGTGTCCTTCGAGGTGCAGGCGGGCCAGACCGTCGCCATTGTGGGCCCGACGGGCGCCGGCAAGACCACGCTCATCAACCTGCTGCAGCGTGTCTTCTCGCCGTCCCATGGCCGTATCCTGATCGACGGCATCGACACCCGTACCGTGACCCGCAAGTCGGTGCGCCATTCGATCGCCACCGTGTTCCAGGATGCCGGGCTGCTCAACCGCTCGATCGAGGACAACATCCGTGTTGGCCGCGCCGATGCAAGCAATGACGAGATTCATGCCGCCGCCAATGCGGCTGCCGCACAGGACTTCATCCTGTCCAAGAGCAATGGCTACGACACGGTGGTTGGCGAACGTGGCGGCCAGCTGTCGGGCGGCGAGCGTCAGCGCATCGCCATTGCCCGCGCCGTGCTGAAGGACGCACCGATCCTGGTGCTCGACGAGGCGACCAGCGCGCTGGACGTCGAGACCGAGGACCGCGTCAAGGAAGCGATCGACGAGTTGCGCCGCGACCGCACGACCTTCATCATCGCCCACCGCCTGACCACCGTTCGCGACGCCGATCTGGTCGTGTTCATGGACAAGGGCAGGGTGGTCGAGATGGGCGGCTTCACCGAGCTGTCGCTGCGCAATGGCCGCTTTGCCAGCCTGTTGCGCGCCGGCGGCCTGCTCAACGACGAGGAAGTCCGCCGCCTCAGCCGCACCGTGCAGCAGCAGCAGGAAGCCGCCGCCTGAGCTTCTTTCTTCTACCTCCCCCTTGTGGGGAGGACCGTAGGTCCGGGTGGGGTAAGGGCGCCATCGCCGCTCCCCCACCCCGCTGCTTCGCAGCGACCCTCCCCACAAGGGGGAGGGTAAGAAGACCTGCGACACCACCGCTCGATTGCCCCGAACGCCGCGGCGGTTTATGTAGAAACGCATGAGCGACACGACTTCACGCCTGACCGGCTGGATGGATCTCGCCAACCCGACGCGCTTCGTCGGGCTGGCGGACAAGGTCGTGCCGTGGCTGGCCACGATCGCCACACTCATCCTCGCCGTCGGGCTCTATATGAGCTTCGCCGCGCCTGAGGATTTCCAGCAGGGCATAACCGTCCGCATCATGTACATCCACGTGCCTTTCGCCTGGCTGGCCATGATGTGCTACACGCTGATGGCGGTCTCGGCGCTGGGCACGCTTGTCTGGCGGCACCCGCTGGCAGATGTCGCGCTGAAATCCGCAGCCCCCATCGGCGCTGTCTCCACCGCGCTGGCGCTGATCACCGGTTCGATCTGGGGTAAGCCGATGTGGGGCACCTGGTGGGTCTGGGATGCGCGTCTGACCTCGGTCTTCGTGCTGTTCCTGATGTATCTCGGCATCATCGCGCTGACCCGCGCACTCGACGACGCAAGCCGCGCCGCCTGGGCCGCCGCCATCATCACGCTGGTCGGCTTCATCAACATCCCGATCATCAAATTCTCGGTCGACTGGTGGAACACGCTGCATCAGCCAGCCTCGGTGTTCCGCATGGGCGGCTCGACTATCGACCCCAGCCTGCTATGGCCGCTTCTGGTGATGGCGCTCGGCTTTACCGTGCTGTTCTTCGCGCTGCACCTGATGGCGATGCGCACCGAAATCCGCCGCCGCCGGGTGATTGCCATGCGCAGGGTTGCGGCACGGCAGGCCGAGCGGTCCGCCAACTGACACGCGTCGACTGTAATTTTCGCTTTCGCCAACGTCTATCTCTGAGCAGTGAGTGGGGCGCTGAAGCTGCTGATCTCCCCACTTGAGGGAGGTGGCCGGCAGGCCAGAGGGGGCGCTGTCCCGCCGGCGTGCTGAAGATACTGCGGCGTTTCGCTGGCCTTGATGATGACCCTCACCCCATCCTTCCGCGCGCCGCCACCGGCAACGTTTCCAGCACCTTGTCGCCGTCGACCAGATTGACCTCGTTGAACAGGTTTGTGACGACGCAGCAATGGTCGGGCACGACACGCACGCGCTCGCCGATGCGCAGCTTGCCGTCGCCCGAAAACGTGACGGTGCCGTGCTCCTCGCTCAGGCCCGTCACCCGCGCTCCCGACACGCCGAGCAACTCGCCGAAATCGGCGAGACCCAGCGTGTCGCTGGACAGCGCCTTGCTGCCGGCATCGAGGATAGCGCGCGTCGCTGTGGGATGGCTGACCACCGTCGACAGCACCGTCAGCGCGCAGTCGTCGAGGCCGCCGACGCCTTTGGCGACTTGATAGCGGTCGAGATAGATGTAGGTGCCTGGACGATACTCCGTGACAACAGATGTATCGCTGGAGCGCCACATATCCGGCGTGCCGCCGCTGGAGATGCGTTCGCAGGCGAGGCCCGACGCGGCAAGTGCCTGCTTGGCCTCGGTGAGCCAGGCTTCGGCCTCCGCTGCCCGCCCGGCGGCCGGGTAGGTCATCAGTCCGCCGAAGGCGAGGCCGCCGGCTCTGTCGATCCGTCTTGCCAGCGCGACCGCTTCATCAGCCGACTGCACGCCGCAGCGGCCCATGCCGGTGTCGCATTCGACCAGCACCTGCAAGCGATGACCGGCATCGGTGAAGGTGGTTGCCAGCCCTTCGAGCGTCTCCATGCTGTCCGCTGTCACCGACAGGGTGACGCGCCCGTGCAGCCCCAGAAGCCGCTCCAGCTTGGCGCGCCCAAGGATGTTGTAGGGAAGAAAAATATCGGTCAGCCCGGCATCCGCCATCACCTCGGCCTCGCCAATCTTCTGGCAGGTGATGCCGACGGCGCCGGCCGCCACCTGCTTCTTCGCCCAGTAGGGCAATTTGTGCGTCTTGATATGCGGCCTGAGCTTCAGCCCGTTCTTGTCGGCATGCGCCTGGGCGCGGGCAATGTTGGCTTCCGCGCGCGCGGCGTCGATCAGGATGGATGGCGTATCGAGATCGTGGACGGTCGGCATCATCTTTCACCCCATGAGGAATCCGCGGGTTTTATGGCCCTGAAAATCCGTGATGTCACGCGGCCAGCGAAGCGGATCTGTGGTCCATGCACCTAAGCGCAACGCCGGACAGGACGGCGAGATGGATCGACACCGCATCGACGTTCGGCTATGCGATTTGCCAGACAAATCGATACGAAGGGATCATGATCATGAAGCGCTCCGCCATCAACGACATCATCCGCGAAGCCGACGCTTTCATCCGCTCGTTCGGCTACATCATGCCGCCCTTCGCCTATTGGTCGCCGCAGGAGGCGAAGGCGCGTCAGGTCGACTCGTCGGCCGTATTCACCTCGCGGCTTGGCTGGGACATCACCGATTACGGGCAAGAGAAATTCAGGGAACTCGGCCTGTTCCTGTTCACCGTTCGCAACGGCCGCTACGAGGACATGAAGAAGGGCATGGGCATGCTTTATGCCGAGAAGATCATGATCTCGCGCAAGGACCAGCTGTCGCCGATGCACCGCCACAACATCAAGGCCGAGGACATCATCAACCGTGGCGGGGGCAAGCTGGTGCTGGAACTGTTCATGCATGACCGCGACGGCGGCATCGATCCCAAGGCCGAGGTTTCGGTGCCGGTCGACGGAACCATCCACAGGCTGCCTGCGGGTGGGCTCCTGAAGCTCGACCCGGGCCAGAGCGTCACGCTGCTGCCCGGCGTCTGGCATGCCTTCTGGGCCGAGGGCAAGGACGTGCTGATCGGCGAGGTCTCGACCGTCAATGACGATCTCACCGACAATGTGTTCCGCGAACCGATCGGGCGTTTTTCCAACATCGACGAAGACGTTGCCCCGGCGCACCTGCTGGTGTCCGACTATGAGAAGTGGCTGGGGTAGGGGGCGCCGCCCCATGCCTTCGGTGACGCCAGCCCCACGATCGAAAGCGGGTTAGCCGGTAGCGCCTACCTACTGCGATCCTTGTTCGACCGATCCTGCCGCTTCGTCCTTGAAGACGACCTTTGTGCCTTTTTGCACTTTGGAGGCGAGGTCTTCGGCATCCCAGTTGGTCAGGCGGATGCAACCATGCGAGAAGGTCTTTCCGATCTTGCCTGGGTCCGGCGCCCCGTGAATGCCATAACTATCGATGGACAAATCGATCCAGACCGATCCCACCGGATTGTTTGGTCCGGCAGCGATCGTGAAGGGGCGCTTGGTCTTCACCCCCTTGAAGGCAAACTCTGGATCGTAGTGATAGGTTGGGTGGCGCACCACGCGTTTGACCTCTGCCTCGCCACTCGGCGCGGGCTTCTCCTGGCTCCCGATCGAGGCGGGGTACGTCGCAAGCACTTTGCCGAAAGGGTCCAGCACGCGAACCTGGCGAGCGCTCTTGTCGACCTCGACGTTCCCAATGTCTTGCGGCGGATCACCTCGGGCGACAGCTGGCACCAGCAGCTTTTGCCCCGCCTTCCTGAAGCCGATGCCGGGATTGAGCCGTTCAAGCAGCTGCTCGCTGATGTGGAAGCGCTCCGCCATCTTTTCCAAGGCATTGTGATAGGCGAGCCGGGGCAGGCGGGCCATCCTCTCCATGCGCGCCGGAATTCGCCTGGTGAACGGTCCACGCACATCCTTGCGCGTCAACTCGTAGGTCTCAAGCGCGGGGCGCGAGGAGGTCGCGACCAGCTTGTCCCATGTCTCGCGGCTAAGCTTGCCGTCGGCAGGCAATCCGTTGGCCGCTTGAAACGCACTGACTGCCCGGGTGAAGTTCTCTGCTTGGCGGCCGTCGATCAGGCCTGGCGAGAAGCGTGCACGATCCAGGAGGATTTGCGCCTTCAGCACGGTCACACTGACGCCTTTCGCTTCGCTGCCGTCAAATTGGGCGTTGTTGACGGTGGCCGCGTCCAGTTTTGCCGCCGCCGTTGCATCGCATGCCATGACGAGCATGGCGGCCGCGGCAAGAACGAGCCTGATCATGGAGGTCACACTCCTGTATGAGCACCTGCTTCTATGACGTCGCACGGCCGATCTGGTTCCATTCCCCTGCATCTGAGTCCGGTTGCCGAGTGCCGATGCGCCGCAGCGAACCCGGACCAGGAGCACCCGGCGGTGGCGCGGGTGCATTGTTGATAAGGGTCCGCCATCATCAAGATGGATGGCGACTCTCGTCAGCGCCTGTGTTGGCAATAGGCCAAGGTCCCATTGAGCGTCTGTCTCCATAGGCTCGGTGATCGAGGAGAGCCAGGATGCAATTTCCTGCCCAGAAGAACAGAAGACCGGCTCAACCAGCCGAGGACGAGCGCCAGGCACGGCTTGAGAAAACAGCCAGGCTCAAGCAGCTTAGGTCCTATGCTTCCTGGCTTTCGTCTGACCCAAACGCCCAACTTCACGATGAGATAGACTGCTCGGTGCTGATCGAGGAAGGCGTGGAACGACGCGGCATGGAGCCTTGGCCGATCGGCAGGTGACACGACCGGGCGGCGAGATTTCCACCGCCAACGACGATCGGCCGACAATTGTTTGGCGAGCCGATCGGCCGCAACAGTGGCGGCAGGCTGACTTCGCGTCAGTGACAGCAGCCTTGCTGCGCGCTCGTCCTGCACAGGCAGGACGAGGTGATCGGCACATCCGCCTTGGCCATCGCCGCGGCAAGGCTTGTCTGCAGTATCGACAATTCATCAGTCTCGCCGCGCCGTTTCAGGCATTCCACCAGCCCGTGCAATGCCCAGACATTGTTCGGATGTTGGGCGCAGCGCTGCACCTTGCCGCTCAGGCCCAGGTCGTCGCGATAGACCTGTTCTGCTTCTTGCGCGTGGCTCTGGTCGAGAAGCAGCGCCGCCAGCGCATGGCGCGGCGGGTGCATCCAGGCCCACGGTTCGGTGTAGGACAAATTGTCGTCAAGCTCGACCGCCTGCCGCAAATGGCCATAGGCCTCGTCATGCCGGCCCTGGTGGTACGCCAGCTCGCCGTCGAGCAGAGCGACACCGACAGCCAGCGAAGCCTGCGCCGGGTTGCTGAGGAAGCGCCGCTCGGGCGCAATGCCTTTCAGATGCCGATGGAATTCTTCGCGCTCGCGCTCGGCTTCAGCGAAATTCCCCAGCGTCGCATGCGCCACACCCTTGGCGTAGTGCTGCATGGCCGCCGTCAGCACATAGAGGCCCGGATCGTCGGTCACCGGTTCGTCGATGATCTCCTGCCAGCGGCCGAAGCGCACTTGCACATGCGATTTCATCGCATGGTAGCCTTCCACCGTCTGCGTGAGTTTGGGCCGGCCCTGGATGGCGACCACGTCGCGCGCGACCAGGCTGCGCACTCTGTCGGCGGCCCACAGTGCAGGCTGGTACTGGCCCGACAACATGCAGGTAAACATCATCAGGTGCAGATCGTGGCAGCAGCCCAGCAAGTAGTAGGTCGGCTCGTCCGCATAGGCCAGATAGAGGTCGTTGGCGCGCACCGCCTTTTCGCTGGCACGTTTGGCTTTCTCATACTCGCCGCACAGCACATAGATGTGCCCCGGCATGTGGTTCATATGTCCGGCATCGGGGCACATCTCGCCGAGCAGATCCGCCGAGCGCATGCCGCGCTCCGGCATGGTGGACATTTCCAGGAGATGAATGTGCAGGTGGACGATCGCCGGATGTTGTGCCGCGCCGGCTTCATCGGCAAGCCGGATCGACCGCTCGCAGACATCGAGCGCCTCGACGACATCGGAATTCGGCGCCGGCGCGCCGGTCTTGAGGTTCCACAGCCGCCGCACCGTGCGCATCATCAGCGCTTCGACCAGCAGTGCCATCACATCATGGTCGTCGGGAAAGTCCCTGTATACTCGGCGCATCTCGGCGGCGTAGGCGTCATCCCACTGCTCGAATTCCGGCAGTGGCACCCGATGCGGCTTCTGAAAGCGGGCGGCCAGCGCCTCGATCAGCCGCTTCTCGACCTCACTGGCGGAAGCCGTATTGGCACGCGCCAGCTGGACATGCTCGAAGCAGCGCCTGGTCGCGCTGTCGGCCTCGGCCGCGCCATGCTCTTTCCAGGTCAGATTGTAGAAAGGGCCGGCGGCATAGGCGATGCCCCAATGGATCATCGGGCAGTGAGGATCCGTCTCCAGCGCCTTCTGAAAACACTTGATGCCTTCCTCATGGTTGAAGCCGTAGCACCAGTTGAGGCCGATATCGAACCAACCCTGGGTTTCTGCCGAGCGAGTGGAGATGGGGCGGCGGTAGGTGCCGAGGTCGAAGCGGTCCATGTCTTCCATTCAAGTTTGGGCTGTTGTTCTAGATATTGCCACCACTGCTAGCTGGTCCTTAAGCGGCGCTTCATTTTTGCCAGCCGGCTAGCTCTGGCAGGTCGTCGAGCCAACTTTTTTCCGTCATCAAGACATCGCCGGGCTGCGGGTCAGTGGCGTTTTGAATGAGCCAGTCCATCCACTTCCGATAGGCAGCCGGGTCCAACTGAGGCGGCAACACCTTGGCCTTGGCCAGCATGCGTTTGCGGAAACTCACCTGCCTGCGGAGTTTGGTCGTCGTGAATTTGATGGCCTTGCCCTGGTATTCGACCGTCCAGCGCTCATCGCCATGGCTGGTCAGCCTGTCGATGGCGAAACCGACGTCCACCGGCCTATCCCGCCACGGAAGCTCGATGGCATTCTTCCTCAGATCGAGTGCCCATCGCCTGTAGTCGGTTCCGGCACGCTGGGGCGGCAGCACCCCAGCCTGTTCGAGTATCTTCCTGCGGAAGGTCGGCTGCTTCTTGAGCTGGCCTGTCGTCAGCTCGACGCGATGCCCACGGAATTCGACATGCCATCGGATCCTCCCATTGCCGAAATACTTCACCAGCCTGTCGATGACGAACTCGTCATCGGAGAGCGTCAAGCAGCCGTCCTTGATGCTTTCGAAAATGTACTGGCTGTCAGTGAGCATGACGCGGCATTGTGCTGGAACCTTCATGAAGCTTAGCGAGTAGCACGCGCCGGCGGCAACGATCTTTTTCGCTCCGGGAATCTCGACCGGCTCAATTGCGGGCAACTGCGGGTAGCGCCCGTAAAAGCCCGGTACTGTGCGTAACTGACATAGCGATGCAGATGAAAACGATGCCAAATTGGCGTGCTAAATCATCGGTTTGCTTGTGGGATTTTGGCTGGGGAACCTGGATTCGAACCAGGACTAACGGAGTCAGAGTCCGTGGGTCTACCGTTAACCTATTCCCCAGCAGGCGCGGTCATGAACCGTGCGGGCCGAGCGGGCAAGCCGCTGTGAGCGCTGCCTTGTAGCCGCCAGCGGAAAATAGTCAAGCCTGCTCTGTGGTTCAATGGCAGGTTTCGTCAGGTGATTTCAGACACCACACTTCAGATGCAGGCGCGCGGCTCCCAGTCCAATCCCATGCCTCAAGGCTCTGTCCGGCCGAACTGTGAGCGTTCGAAGAACAGCACGACGCCCAGGCCCAAAATCAGCGGGATGATCAGGTAGAACAGCCGGAACACCAGCAGCGCCGCCAGCACGCCGACCGGATCCATGTCCGACAGGCCGGCGAGAAACACCACCTCGAACACGCCGAGCCCGCCCGGCGCATGCGAGATCTGTGCGATCGAGAAGGAGACGAGGAAGACGCCGAGAATGACGAAATAACCGGGATTGTGGGCTGCTGGCAGGGCAAAGAAGATGATCGCGGCGGCGGCCAGCAGTTCGATCGGGCCGATCAGCAACTGCCGGGCGACGATCGGCAGCGCCGGATAGTGGAGCTGAAAGCTGGCGATCTTCAGCGGGCGCAGATGCAGCCAGCTGCCGAAGACATAGGCGGCGACGAGCAGCAGCATCGCGATACCGGCCGCTTCCGACAGGCCATGATGGGCGATGCCGGAAAACCGGTCGAGTACCTCTGGCTCGAACACCAGAACGAGGCCCGAGGCGAGAATCGTCGACAGCACGAAGGTGATCCAGCAGACCGCCACCAGCACGCCGACATCCTGTCCGGTCAGGCCCCTGGTACCGTAGGCGCGATAGCGGATGACGGCGCCCGAAAACACCGAACCGCCAATGTTGTGCGACAGCGCATAGGTCGTGAAGGAGCACAGCGTGACGAACAGCCACGACACGCGCTTGCCGATATGCAGGAGCGCGATGTGGTCGTAGCCGGCAAGCGAGGCATAGGCGATGACCGAACACAGCGCGGCAAGGACCCAACCCCGGGTCGGAATGGCCGTGATACCGTCCCAGACGTCGTCGAGTGAAACGCCGCGCAGTTCGTGCCAGAGCAGCAGCAGCGAGAAGATCACGGCGGCGATGCCGACAACCGGCCAGAAATAGCGTCTCCAGTTCATTGCCTGCCAATTCATTGCCTGACTGCCATGCGTTGCGGGTCCGCTTCCTTTTCCGTGGCTGGTGGGAGGCCGGCTTGCCGGATTCTTCCGCTCATTTCAGAAATGCCTCATCGAAGCCGGCTATTCAACCGCGAACCCTTGTCGCAGCGGCGGCCGGCAAGATTTGTCCGTCGTGAGCGGCCGAAAGAGATGCCGGCAGGCGTAGCGCCGGCATCTGCGGCGTGCGGGTTCATACGCGGCCGCACCGGAACGGCGGTTTGCGGCCTGCCGGCAAAATTCGGCACGCGGCTCTTGGTGATCGGGCGCGGCGCTGTTAGTCTGGCGGCAACTTAAAACACTGAAGCGCCTGCTGCGTCCATCATAGGTTCGCGCGGCGCCGGAAGGAACGACAGTGGAAGACCACGACACCGGCGCCGGCGCGCCGGAGGTGGGCGTGTCCAGCGCTTCCCAGCGGTCGGCTGGCCCGGGGAACGCAAGCTGGCAGCAACGTCGCCCGACGGAGCTCCGCTCCGCGGACGGGCAGGCGGGCGACGCACCCCACAAAGGCAAGCCCAAGAAGCGGCGCAAGCGAAGGCGCGGGCGCAAGGTTTTTGCGCGCGACGAGGCACGTCCCACGGAGAATCGATCGCCGGCGCCGGGCAAAGCCGGTGTCCCGGCGGCGGAGTCCCACAGACCGGCGGAATCGGTGGTCTCGCCCGCCGCTGTAGTGCCACGGCCGGAACAGAGCGCCCGTCGGCCGCCGGTCCAGGAGCTTCCGGTGTTTGCGGCGCTTGACCTCGGCACCAACAATTGCCGGCTGCTGGTGGCGGTGCCGACGCGGCATGGCCAGTTCCGCGTCATCGACGCTTTTTCTCGCATCGTCCGGCTGGGCGAGGGGCTCACCGCCAATGGCCGGCTCGGCCAGCCGGCGATGGACCGCGCGGTCGAGGCGCTGAAAATCTGCGGCGACAAATTGCGCAACCGCAAGATCAGAAAAGCCCGGCTGATCGCCACCGAGGCCTGCCGCACGGCCGAAAACGGCGTCGAGTTCATCGACCGTGTCGAACGCGAGGCCGGCCTGAAGCTTGAGATCATCGACCGCCAGACCGAGGCGCGGCTGGCGGTGTCCGGCTGCGGCTCGCTGGTCGAGCGCGACACCCAAGGCGTCGTCCTGTTCGATATTGGCGGAGGTTCGTCGGAAATCGCGCTCATCGATCTCGCCGGCCGCCGTTCGCCAAGGCTGGCCCATCATATCGTGTCGTGGACGTCGCTGCCGGTCGGCGTCGTCTCGCTGGCCGAGCGCTTTGGCGGTCGCACGGTGACGCGCGAGATCTTTGCCGCCATGGTCGACGACGTTGCCGGCCGGCTGGCCAGCTTCGACGGTCGCGATCGGCTGAGCCATCTCAAGGCCAGCCCGAATTTCCATCTGCTGGGTACGTCAGGCACTGTGACGACGCTGGCCGGTGTCCACCTTGAGCTCGAGCGCTATGATCGCCGCCGTGTCGACGGGCTGTGGATGGACCGCGACAGCGTCGATCGCATGGTCGAAAGACTGGTCGGCTGGGATTTCCAGCAGCGCTGCGCCAACGCTTGCATCGGTGCCGATCGCGCCGATCTGGTGCTGGCCGGCTGTGCTATCCTCGAAGCGATCCGCGCCGTGTGGCCGTCCGAGCGGCTGCGAGTCGCCGATCGTGGCCTGCGCGAAGGTATTTTGAGCGAACTGATGGCCGATGATGGCGTCTGGCGCAACGATGGGCGTGGCAGAGCGTGAGCCCGAACCGAAGAAATAAGCAATGACGAAGAAACCGGAAAAACCAGGGTCCGCCAGCATTCGTGTGCTGAAGACGCGGATCAAGAAGAAGAGCGGGCTGAAGGAATCGTCGCGCCGCTGGCTGCAGCGCCACATCAACGATCCCTATGTCCAGCGCTCCAAGGCTGACGGCTATCGCTCGCGCGCGGCCTACAAGCTGATCGAGATCGACGACAAGCATCATCTGCTGAAACCCGGCATGAAGGTGATCGATCTTGGTGCGGCCCCCGGCGGCTGGTGCCAGGTTGCGGCCGCGCGGACGAAATCGACGGCCGACAAGCCGCATGTCATCGGTATCGATTATCTCGAAATGGACGCCGTGCCCGGCGCGCCGGTGCTGTTGATGGATTTCCTCGATCCGCTGGCGCCGCAAAAGCTGGCCGAGGCGTTGGGCGGGGATCCCGATATCGTGCTGTCCGACATGGCGGCACCGACCACCGGCCACAAGCGGACCGACCATATCCGCACCATGCATCTGTGCGAGGTGGCAGCCGATTTCGCGCTGTCGGTGCTGAAGCCGGGCGGGCATTTCCTTGCCAAGACCTTCCAGGGCGGCGCCGAAAACGAACTGCTCTCCATGCTCAAGAAGAACTTCCGCTCCGTGCATCACGTCAAGCCGCCGGCGTCGCGGGATGAATCGGTCGAGCTCTATTTGCTGGCCAAGGATTTTAAAGGGCGAGAGCCGCCGCCAGGCGGATCGGAACGTCCAGTGGACGTTCCGAAGGACTCGAGCGCCCAGAGCCATAGCGAAGGGCCGGAGGACGACGAAACGTAAAGCCAGCCGCATCAGTTGCCGGGCGGGCTCACCGTTTCCAGCGTCTTGGGCATGGTCAGCTGGCCATGGCCCGAGACGGCGTTTCCGGCATCGGGCGCCAGCCGGACGAAGGATAGCGATGCCGCCGCCGAGACCGCTGCAACGATGAAGAAGGCAATGTGGAAGTCGTCCAGCGACAGCGGGCCGCCATGGATTGACGTCGATACTTCCAGGATTCCGCCGGCCAGCGCCACGCCGAGCGCGACCGACAACTGCTGGAACACCGCTGTAATCGGCGTCGCCTTGCTGGTGTCTTCAGCCGAAACCTCGGCATAGGCGAGCGCATTGACGCCAGTGAAGAACATCGAGCGGATGATGCCGCCGACGAGCAGCATGGCCAGCATCAAGAGATAGGGTGTGTCGGGTGTGAACAGGCCGTTGATGGCGATCGAGGCGGCAGCGACCAGCGAACCGACAACCAGAACGCGGCGGAAGCCGGCGACGCGGAAGATCAGCGCGGTGACGAATTTCATGCCGATTGCGCCGATTGCAGAGACGAAGGTGATCATGCCGGACTGGAACGGCGTCAGCCCAAAGCCGATCTGGAACATCAGCGGCAGCAGGAACGGCACAGCACCAATGCCGATGCGGAACAGCCCGCCGCCAAGCACCGAGGAGCGGAACACCTGGTTGCGGAACAATTCGAGCGCCAGCAGCGGGTTTTTGGCGTGGCGCGCATGCAGCAGATAGAGCGCGCCCGATACGAGGCCGACCGCTACGGTGAGGACACCGACGATTGGCGGCAGATAGGGCAAGCTGACCACCGACAGGCCGAACACCACGCCGGATGCCGCCAGCCCGCTCAGCACGAAGCCGATGAAATCAAGTGGTGGGGTCTGCGCGGGTTCGGTCTCCGGCAGGAAACGCGTCGCCAGCCAGATGCCGATCAGACCGATCGGCACATTGATCAGGAAAATCCAGTGCCAGGTGAAGTAGGTGGTGATGAAGCCGCCGACCGGCGGGCCCACCAGCGGTCCGACCAGCGCCGGAACGGTCAGCCAGGACATCGCCGCGACGAGTTCGCTTTTCGGTGTCGCGCGCACCAGCACCAGCCGCCCGACCGGCGTCATCATGGCGCCGCCGATGCCTTGCAGGAAGCGCGACACCACGAAAGCCGGCAGCGAACCGGAGAGGGCGCAAGCGATCGACCCGACGATGAAGACGGCGATCGCGGCGCGAAACACGTGCTTGGCGCCGAAGCGGTCGGCCATCCAGCCGCTGACCGGAATGAAGATCGCCAGCGATACCAGATAGGCGGTCAGCGCCAGCTTGAGCGCGATCGGGCTGGTGTGGATGTCGACGGCGATCGCCGGCAGCGATGTCGCGATGACGGTCGAATCCATGTTTTCCATGAAAAGGGCGACCGCCAGTATAAGCGGAATGGTGCGGTTCAAGGAACGCGTCCAGACTTGAATGTTGCGTTGCCGGTTGCATGTCGGCCTTGAGGCGGGCGGTTACCATGCCTTCGCCGGCATGTCGCATTAATTTGCTGTCACTTTTGTGCGACCGGCAACCACAGGTCGCATCCCTTCGCCGAAAAGTCACCTTTCCGGGAGCGTGAAATCATCGGCTTTTCATCGGCGCTTGGACGTGGTACCAGCCAGCGCCAATCCTGAAAGGGAAGAAACGAGTCGGCGCTGTCCATTCCGGTCCAGCGCTTTTTTGTATTCCCCCACCACGTTTTATATTCAAGGGACTGGCTATGGCAAAAATCATCGAAACGTCCACCGGCGCATTGGCGCTGACCTTTGACGACGTGCTGCTGCAGCCGGGTCATTCCGAGGTCATGCCTGGCGAAACCGACGTCCGCACCCGCATCGCCGGCGACATCGACCTCAACGTGCCGATCCTCTCGGCGGCGATGGACACCGTCACCGAGGCGCGGCTTGCCATTGCCATGGCCCAGGCCGGCGGCATTGGCGTCATCCACCGCAATTTCTCGCCCGCCGAACAGGCCGAGCAGGTGCGGCAGGTCAAGAAATTCGAGTCCGGCATGGTGGTCAATCCCGTCACCATTGGCCCCGACGCGACGCTCGCCGACGCGCTGGGCCTGATGCGCAGCTATTCGATCTCGGGCATTCCGGTGGTCGAGAACGGCGGCAGCGGCGGCCACAAGATCGGACGGCTGATCGGTATCCTGACCAATCGCGACGTGCGCTTTGCATCCGATCCGGCGCAGAAGGTCCATGAACTGATGACCCGTGACAACCTGATCACGGTCAAGGAGAACGTCGACCAGGACGAGGCCAAGAGGCTTCTGCACCAGCACAGGATCGAAAAGCTGGTGGTCGTCGACAGGCAGGGCAATTGCGTCGGATTGATCACCGTCAAGGACATCGAGAAGTCCCAGCTCAACCCGCACGCCAGCAAGGACTCGCAGGGCCGCTTGCGTGCCGCCGCCGCCACCAGCGTTGGCGATGACGGTTTCGAGCGCGCCGAACGCCTCATCGATGCCGGCGTCGACCTTCTGGTGATCGACACCGCGCATGGCCACTCGCAACGCGTGCTCGACGCTGTCACGCGGGCGAAAAAACTATCCAACTCGGTCCGCATCCTGGCCGGCAACGTCGCCACCGCCGCGGGCACGCAGGCGCTGATCGACGCCGGTGCCGACGCCGTCAAGGTCGGCATCGGTCCGGGCTCCATCTGCACCACCCGCATCGTCGCCGGCGTCGGCGTGCCACAGCTCTCGGCGATCATGTCGGCGGTCGATACGGCGCACAAATCCGGCGTCTCGGTGATCGCCGATGGCGGCATCAAATATTCCGGCGATCTCGCCAAGGCGCTCGCCGCCGGCGCCAGTGCCGCCATGATCGGCTCGCTGCTGGCTGGGACCGACGAAAGCCCGGGCGAGGTCTATCTGCACCAGGGCCGCTCCTTCAAGGCGTATCGCGGCATGGGCTCGGTCGGCGCCATGGCCCGCGGCTCCGCCGATCGCTACTTCCAGGCCGAGGTGCGCGACACGCTGAAACTGGTCCCTGAAGGCATCGAGGGGCAGGTTCCCTACAAAGGACCTGTGTCTGGGGTGTTGCACCAGCTTGCAGGCGGGCTGAAAGCCGCTATGGGTTATGTTGGTGGCCGTGATCTTGCCGATTTCCGCGAGCGCGCCACTTTTGTGCGCATATCCAATGCCGGACTTCGTGAAAGCCACGCCCATGACGTCACGATTACCCGCGAAAGCCCGAACTATCCCGGCGGAGCCTGACCAGTACGGGCTCGGGCGGAACCTGACGGCAACGATCCTGCGGCTATCGCGCCACGCAGGCGCGCTCTGTTTCCTGTCGGTGGTGGTTTTCATCGCCATGACGGTTCTGGAATTCTTCTATTTCCGCCAGTTGAGCGGCGGCTTGCCGTCACTCGACATGCGCATTTTAGGGTTTACGCCGGACGAAGGCATGGCCTGGCTGACGGCGCTCGGCCGGCGCGGCGGCGAGATCATTCTCGTCTGGCATTATCTGACCTTCGATCTGTTGTTCCCGGCGCTGTTGTCGGTCACGCTGGTCAGCCTCATCCTGGCCACCGGCCGGCGATTGAAGGCTTTCCGCGTGCTGCCGGCGCAGCTGCAGTCGATTTTCGCGTTGGTCCTGGTGCTTCCCTACACGCTTGCACATTACGTTCAGAACTTTGCGGTGGCGCGGCTTCTGTCCGATTTCCTGTCGGCCAACCCGGACTCGCTGTCTTTCGCCTCGGCGCTCACCGTCACCAAATTCGCGCTTTTCGCCATACCGGTGATCGTCATTGCGGCCTTCTGGCTGGCAGGCCAGAAACGCCAGGCCTGATGCCGCACGCGAAGCCCAACCGGGCAGGGGGCACTTGATGAACCAGACCACGATCTTCTGGCCCGTTCTCGCGCATGTGCTGCTGATCTACATCGTCTACTGCGTGCTGGGTCGCCGCAGATACGGCGCAGTCAGGTCAGGCGAGGCGAAACCCGGTCAGTTCAAGGTGCGTTCGACCGAGCCGGCCTCCAGCGTCACCGTTGCCGCCAATCTCACCAACCAGTTCGAACTGCCGGTGCTGTTCTATGTGCTGTGCCTGACGCTGCACCTGACCAACGGCGTCAACTATCTGACCTTGGCGCTGATGTGGATTTTCGTCGCGTCGCGCTATTTCCATGCCTGGGTTCACCTGACCAGCAACAATCTGCTGCTGCGCAGCCGGTCCTTCTTCGTCAGTGCGGTGATTCTCCTGCTGGGATGGATCTGGTTCGCGCTGCACCTGCTCGGCGTGGTTTGAGCAGACAGTTCTCCCTTCTCCCAGCTTGCGGGAGAAGGAAAGAATGCTCGTCTACAGATCGAACACCGCAATCTTGCGCTTGTCGAACTTGATGCCGATCTCGCCGCGCACCAGCTTGAGCGCGGCCTCGCCGAACACCGCGCGCCGCCAACCCTGCAGGGCCGGTACGTCGGCCTCCTCGCCCTCGGCGGCGATACGGTCGATGTCGTCGCTGGAGGCCAGCACCTTCGAGGCAACGCCTTCCTTTTCGGCGACGATCCGCAGCAGCACCTTCAACAGTTCCGCCGCGGCGCTCGAGCCCTCGGGCGGCTGGAAACTCTTCGGCAATTTCGGCATCTGCTCCTTGGGCAAGGCAAGTGCGGTGTTGACCGCGCCGAGCAGCGCCGTTGCCGTCGACGAGCGCTCCCAGCCCTTCGGTGTCGTGCGCAGCTTGCCGAGGGCTGCCGTGTCGCGCGGCGCCTGCTGCGCCACCTCGTAGATCGCGTCGTCCTTGAGCACGCGGCCGCGCGGCACGTCGCGTTCGCGCGCCTCGCGCTCACGCCACGCCGCAACGCCCTGCACGATCGCCAATTCCTGCGGTTTGCGCAGCCGCATCTTCAGCCGCTTCCAGGCGTCCTCGGGATGCGGATCATAGGTTTCGCGTGAGGTCAGCACCTCCATCTCCTCGTTGAGCCAATGGGCGCGGTTTTCCCGCTCCAATTCGGCGCTGAGGTGCTGATAGACCTCGATGAGATGCGTGACGTCGGCCAGCGCGTAGTCGAGTTGCTTGTCGGAAAGCGGCCGGTGGCGCCAGTCGGTGAAGCGCGACGACTTGTCGAGCCGCGCGCCGGTAATGCGCTGCACGAGCTGATCGTAGGAAACACTGTCACCGAAGCCGCAGACCATCGCCGCCACTTGCGTGTCGAACACCGGATGCGGAACCAGATCGCCGAGGTGGACGATGATTTCGATGTCCTGCCGCGCGGCGTGGAAGACTTTGACCACCGCTTCATTGGCCATCAGCCTGAAGAACGGCTTCAGGTCGATATCGGGCGACAGGGGATCGATGAGCGCCGTCACGCCGGGTGCGGCCATCTGGATCAGGCACAGGATCGGCCAAAAGGTCGTTTCCCGAATGAATTCGGTGTCGACGGTGACGAAATCCGACTTTTCGAAAGCGGCGAGAACGGTCTCGAGTTCTTTCTGGGTGGTGATGACGTTCATCAAATCGCTTTTGACAGGAGTAAGGTCTTCCTAGATTTCAGCCGCCGGGGCTTTCGTCAAGCTTTGGCACCGCCATCATCAGGTTCCCGGACCATCGGAATCGTCGTTTCTCCTGGCCAGCCGCGCGAAAACCGTCGAAGTGCGCAGGAGCGCGGTGAAGCGGCCGCGCCTGCCTGCAGGCACGCCAGACCGGGCCTGCATGCGGTAAAGGATGACGGCGATGAAGATCGCATAGACCACCGCGCTGAATACAAACAGGGCGCCCGGTCCGAAATATTGCATCGCGGTCGAGGCGGCGAACGGGCCGCCAATCGCGCCGAAGGAATAGAACAGCATCAGCGCCGCGTTGATCAGCACGAACTCGCCCGTGTCGGCGCGATCGTTGGAATGCGCCGCCGACAGCGAATAGAGCGGCATGGCGAAACAGCCGAAGATGAAGATGAAGATGAAGTTGAGCGCCGGATTGCTGCCGGCGATGAACACCAGCGCCAGCGCCGAGAACATCGCGCAGCACGTCGTCATCAGCAGCACCCGGCGCCGGTCCCAGCGGTCGGAGAGGTAACCCAGCGGATACTGGATGATGGCGCCGCCGAAAATGCCGACGCTGACGAAGGTGACGACATCGGCGACCGACATGCCGATCTGCTCGGCATAAACCGGCGACAAGGTGCGAAAGGCGCTGTTGGTGACGCCGACAGCGATGCAGCCGAAGCAGCCGAGCGGCGAAATTCGCCAGACGCGCGCCAGGTCGAGCTTGACCTCATCGGGTGGTGCCGGGTTGGAGCGGTCGCCGAGCGACACCGGCACCAGTGACAAGGTGATCATCATCGACATGATGGCGAAGATGGCGAAACCGCCGGCGCCGAAGACCGGGATCAGGAACTGGGCTGATGTCACCGAACCGATGTCGACCATCCGGTAGATCGCCAGCACGCGTGCCCGGTCGTGATTGCCGACGCCGGAATTCAGCCAGCTTTCGACGATGGTGAACAGCCCGGCGAAGCAGAAGCCGCCGGCAAGGCGCACCGCGCACCACATCACCGGATCGATGACCAGCACCAGGAGCAAGGTGCCGACCGAGGCGATTGCCGCCAGCGCCGAAAATGCCCTGATATGGCCGACCGCCTTCATGATGCGGGTGATGGCCAGGCAGCCGAGCAGGAAGCCGGCGAAGTAGAAGGTGCCCATCAGGCCGATGTCGGAAGCCGAAAACCCTTCCTGCGCGCCGCGCAGCGCGATCAGCGTGCTCTGCAGCCCATTGCCGCCGAGCAAAATGCCGGCGGCGAGAAGGAGCGGGATCATCGGGCGGATGGAGGACATGAAGAGGCGATCACGTGTCGGTGATCCCTTCTTGGACCATCACCCTGGCCAACGCCAGCAGCAATTCCCTGCGCCAACAGGGATGATCGCTGTATTCGCCTGGATTCGTTTCCGCGTTTTGCTTGGTCAGCGCTCAAGGCAGCCGGCGACGTGACTGCCGATCGTCGGGCCACAGGCTGAGCCGCTCGGCTGCTCCCGTTGCGATGCCTATTCCTGCGAGGACTGCCACCAGCCCGACAATCAGGTTCGCGCTTACCTGTTCGCCCAGGAAGACAACACCAAAGATCGATGCCGTCACCGGATTAACCGCAACGGAGACGGCAACCAGTGTCGGCGACGCGCGCTCGAGCGCGAATGCCCAGAGGAAGAAAATGAAGGCGCCGCAAATTATGGCCAGATATGCGCTTGCGATCCACTGAGGTGCGCTGAGAGTGGCAAGTCGCGCGAAGCCTCCGTTCGAAACCACCAGGACCGATAGGCAGACCGCGCCCACGCCCATGCCAAACGCCACGAACGGGATTGGCGCGGTGCGGGATAGAAATGGTCTCGACCAGACGTTGTAGAGCGCCATGCAGAAAGCGGCCGCGACCATGAGAAGATCTCCGCGCCAGGCATCTGGGGGAGCAGTCGTCAGGCTCGTGCCGAGCGCTACGGCCACCCCTGCCATTGCGATCAGGACACCGACGATCTTGCGGATGGTCGGCGGCTCGATCCTCAGAACTGCCGCGGCAAGCATTGTGAGCAGAGGCAGTGTCGAAAGCGCAAGCGCACCTCGCGCGGCCGTTGTGTAGACAAGGGCTCCATTGAAGAGCACCGGAAACAGCCCGAAGAACAGAAGACCCAATGCACCAGTGCCGAGCCAGTCGCTCTTCGGCGGCCACCTGTCTCGTCGCCAGAGAGCTACGGCGGCCAAAACCAGAAAGCCGCCGCCGAACCGGACCGCACCGATAACGAGAGGATCGAGCGTGCCCGCGAGATATCGCGTTGCGCCAACGGCGGTGCCCCCAAAAGCGCTGGAGAGAATCGCGGCGAGCACTCCTGTGATTTCCATGGTTCCTGACCTTGCCAACTCTGAACCACGGATATCGGACAGGCGGGCCATAAGGAATCGAATAAGCTCAATGAGTTTGATAACATTCCACTATGAGCATCCCGAATCTCGATCCGGACCTTCTGCGGGCCTTCGTCGTCGTTGCCGAGCGCCTCTCGTTTACGCGAGCCGCCGAGCAGCTCAATAGAACGCAGGCGGCCGTCAGCTTGCAGGTGAAACGTCTTGAGGAGCGCATCGAGACCATCTTGTTCCGGCGCTCGACAGCCCGCGTTGAACTCACCGCCGCCGGGGAGGGCTTTCTGATCGATGCCCGCCGCATACTTGCTCTCAATGAGCAGGCGATTGCGCGTGTTTCCGGTCAGCAGGTGGCCGGACAGGTTCGCATCGGGGTCATGGAAGATTATGGCACCAAGATCCTGCCGCGCCTCCTTTCTGGCATCGCCGAGCGATTTCCGTTGGTGCAGGTCGAAATGGAGATCGGTCTCACCGCCCGGCTCCTGAAACGGCTTGGGTCGTCGTTCGACGCCGTCATCGCCATGCACCCGGAAGGCACAACCGAGGGGGATCTGATATGCCGCGAAAGGGCGATTTGGGCGGCGGCGGCGACGCGAGCCGTCGAGGAACTCGATCCGTTGCCGGTCGCTCTGTCGAGCCCCGATTGCCTGTTTCGCTCCTGGGCCATTGAGGCGCTCGACAAGGCAGGCCGGCCATGGCGTTTGGCCTATGTCAGTCCAAGCCTTTCAGCCACGGAGGCAATTGTCGAACAGGGACTGGCGGTCACCGTGGTCAAAGGCAGCATGCTTGCGCCTGGCCTGCGAGATGTCCATCCCGGCCGGCATGTGCCCCCGCTGCCGGGGGCGGAAATTCGCCTTCATCATGCCGCAACGTCGTCCGCCAGCGCTGCATTGGTCGTCGAGCACCTTGCCCAGCGTCTTCGGCTATCGGCACTGGGCTCATAGGTCGCCTGGGAAAGCGGAACCAAGATACCAACACGGGCCGCTTGCCTTGACAAATCCGGCCTCCCATGCGCTTTTCGCGCAAATTTTCAGGGCCGGGCCGTGATGCCTCGGCCGGCAACTAGAGCACCCCGGACTTTACCAATGACAATGCACCGTTACCGCAGCCATACCTGTGCCCAGTTGAGGAAGAGCGACGTCGGCTCGACCGTTCGCCTGTCGGGCTGGGTGCATCGCGTGCGCGATCATGGCGGCCTGCTCTTCATCGACCTGCGCGACAATTATGGCTTGACCCAGATCGTTGCCGATCCGGATTCGCCTGCCTTCAAGGTTGCCGAGACCGTGCGCGGCGAGTGGGTCATTCGGGTCGACGGCGAGGTCAAGGCGCGCTTGCCCGAGACCACCAACGCCAATTTGCCGACCGGCGAGATCGAGATATTCGCCCGCGAGATCGAGGTGCTGTCGGCGGCCAAGGAATTGCCCCTGCCGGTGTTCGGCGAGCCCGACTATCCCGAGGATATCAGGCTGAAATACCGTTTTCTCGACCTGCGCCGCGAGACGCTGCACAAGAACATCATTGCGCGGACAAAAATCATCGCCGAAATGCGCAAGCGCATGGGCGATGTCGGCTTCACCGAATTCTCGACGCCGATCCTCACCGCCTCGTCGCCGGAAGGCGCGCGCGACTTCCTGGTGCCGTCGCGCATCCACCCCGGCACCTTCTACGCGCTGCCGCAGGCGCCGCAGCAGTACAAGCAGCTGATCATGGTGTCGGGCTTCGACCGCTATTTCCAGATCGCGCCCTGCTTCCGCGACGAGGATCCGCGCGCCGATCGTCTGCCCGGCGAATTCTACCAGCTCGACCTCGAAATGAGCTTCGTCGAACAGGACGACGTGCTGTCGACCATGGAGCCGGTCATGCGCGGGGTCTTCGAGACCTTCGCCAACGGCAAGCCGGTGACGCAGAAATTCCAGCGCATCCCCTATGATGTCGCCATGCGCAAGTACGGTTCCGACAAGCCGGACCTGCGCAACCCGATCGAGATGCAGGCCGTTTCCGACCATTTTCGCGATTCCGGCTTCAAGGTGTTCGCCAACATCCTGGCCAACGATCCGAAGGCCGAAGTATGGGGCATTCCGGCCAAGACCGGCGGCAGCCGCGCCTTCTGCGACCGCATGAATTCCTGGGCGCAGGGCGAGGGCCAGCCGGGGCTGGGCTATATCTTCTGGCGCAAGGAGGGCGACAAGCTCGAAGGCGCCGGCCCGCTCGCCAAGAACATCGGCGAGGAGCGCACCGAGGCGATCCGCGCTCAACTCGGCCTTGCCGATGGCGACGCCGCCTTCTTCGTTGCAGGCGATCCGAAGAAATTCGTCTCCTTTGCGGGTGCCGCGCGCACGCGCGCCGGCGAGGAACTGAACCTTGTCGATCGCGAGCGTTTCGAACTGTGCTGGATCGTCGACTTCCCGTTCTTCGAGTGGAACGAGGAAGAGAAGAAGATCGACTTCGCCCACAACCCGTTCTCGATGCCGCAAGGTGGCATCGATGCGCTG
Source organism: Mesorhizobium sp. M0227 (assembly GCF_040321855.1). Taxonomy (NCBI): domain Bacteria; kingdom Pseudomonadati; phylum Pseudomonadota; class Alphaproteobacteria; order Hyphomicrobiales; family Phyllobacteriaceae; genus Mesorhizobium; species Mesorhizobium sp. M0227. The sequence goes on from NZ_JAMYSJ010000006.1 coordinate 209,063, forward strand.
AATGGCGAGGACCTGCTCGGCATCAAGGCGTTCCAGTACGATATGGTCTGCAACGGGTTCGAGATCGCCAGCGGCGGTATCCGCAACCATCTGCCCGAAACCATGGTCAAGGCGTTCGAGACGGTCGGGCTGGATCGCGCCACGGTCGAGGAGCGCTTCGGCGGCCTCTATCGTGCCTTCCAGTATGGCGCGCCGCCGCATGGCGGCATGGCCGCCGGTGTCGACCGCGTCGTCATGCTGCTGCTCGGCGCCAAGAACCTGCGTGAGATCACCATGTTCCCGATGAACCAGCAGGCCTACGATCTGTTGATGAACGCACCGTCGGAAGCGAGCCCGCAGCAGCTTCGCGAGCTGGCGCTGCGCGTTGCCGTGCCCAAGAAGGACGCCTGATCGCGCTTCGGGCGATGCCTTAAAGAACCGCCCGAACCGATTCTTTCGATTCGCTGATCCCGACAAAAAAAGCCCGGCATGCCGGGCTTTTCGCATATTGAGATCGCTTCGATCAGTCTTCGTTGGCCTTGACGGTGACGCCGAGCGTCTTCGGCAGGTCGAGCGGGTTGGACATGGCGCCCGCCATGATCAGTGCGAACGGCACGGATGCCGGCGGCTCGGCCGAGATTTCGAGGCTCTTCGGATCGTCGAGGAATTTGCTGACCGCGGCCGTAACCTGCGCCGTCAGTTCCGGATTGTTGAGCTGCGCCATGCCGAACGGCACGATCGCCTTGGCCTGGTTGGCGATGTCCTTGCCGGACATGCCTTGCTGCTTGCCGACATAGTCCAGAACCTTGTTGGTCAGCGAATCGTCGTCGAAGCGGATCGAGGCGCTGTTGAACGAAAGCTGCTGCAACAGGCCGAGCATGGCCATGCCTTGCGCCGAATTGTCGGCGCCTTCAGGCTGTGCCGCCATCTTCTTCTGCATTTCCTGCAGCGACTTGATAAAATCCAGCGTGTAGCCGCCGAGATTGAAGGTCATGCCGAGCGTGCCGGCATTCTCGACCGAGATGTCGTATTTCGACAGTTCCATCTTGCCGTCCGTGGGCTGCCAGGTGCCGGCCATTTCGAGATTGCCCGCGATGTTCTGGTAGCCGAGCGCGTTGATGACTTCCTTGGACTTGGGATCGTCCACCAGCGTCAGGTCGGCGTTGAATTTCTCCGTGGTGGCGGTGAATTCCATTGCCTTGCCGTCCGCCGGCGGCGTGATTTCGATGGCAAGCCCGTCCATCGAGAAGGCGGTCTTGTCGGCGACCTTGACGGTCATGTTCGAGAGTTCGGCGGACTTGTACATCATCAGCGAGCCGAGCGGGCCGGTGGCGCCGTCGGCCGGAACTGTCATGTCATGGATGACGAAGGGGCTGAGGTCGAGGGTGACGCCGTCCTTGCTGTGTGTGAAGGCAGCCGTCGATACGGTGGCGATGTCATAGCCGCCATTTGCCTCGGTCACACCTTCGAGTTTGACGTCGCCGATGGGAAGCGCTTCCTTCTCCGCCGCCGGTTTGATGGCAACGCCCTGCAGCACCATGCTGGTGTTGTCGCCGGTCACGCCGGTCCAGGTGATGTCGACACCTTGTGCGACAAGCGCGGCCTTCAGCCGGTCGGCCACTGCCGTATCCTGTGCGAGGGCCGCATTCAGCGGCAGCGTGAGCAAGAAGGTCGAAAGGGCTAATTTCCTAAGAGTTGAGCGTTTGATTGTCATCGCAAGGTCCCTGAGAGTGTCCTGAAATTGTTTTTCAATTATTTGCGCCATCACCATTCCGTGACGAACTGGACCGGAAAAAGGCGTGTCCCGGCACAATGGTCAAAAATCGCGGTGAAAGGCAAACCTGATCCCGCCGTCTTTGCGCAAACCGGTGAATTTGTCATGAAGAGCCGATAGCCGGATACTCGTCACGCTTGGCCATAGAACCCGCATGTAACAGCCTGATGTTGGCCGACATCCCCCGCGGTGCGGTTTCATGTTGCAGAAGGGCCGGTATCTCTGTCGGGCTCTTGCCGCGAATCACCCGCTCGGCTAGTCCGAGCCCATGGGAAAAAGGCTTTTGCCGCCTGAAAATGGCGGTGGCGATCATATCGAGCCGGTCGATCTGAAGAAGGCGCTGGAAGAGCGCTATCTCGCCTATGCGCTGTCGACCATCATGCACCGGGCGCTGCCCGACGTGCGCGACGGACTGAAGCCGGTCCATCGCCGCATCATGCATGCCATGCGCCTGCTGCGGCTCAACCCCGACCAGGGCTTTGCCAAATGCGCCCGCATCGTCGGCGAGGTGATGGGCAAGTTCCACCCGCATGGCGACCAGTCGATCTATGACGCGCTCGTGCGGTTGGCGCAGGATTTTTCGATGCGCTATCCCCTGGTCGACGGGCAGGGCAATTTCGGCAACATCGACGGTGATAACGCCGCCGCCATGCGCTACACCGAAGCGCGCATGACCGATGTGGCGACCGAACTGTTGTCCGGCATCACCGAGGATGCCGTCGATTATCGGCCGACCTACAATGAAGAAGACGAGGAGCCGGTGGTTTTGCCCGGCGCCTTTCCGAATCTGCTGGCCAACGGCTCGTCCGGCATCGCGGTGGGCATGGCGACATCGATCCCGCCCCACAACGCCGCCGAGCTTTGCGATGCCGCATTGCACCTGATCGAAAACCGGGACGCGCCGGTGGCGAAGCTGATGGACTTTGTCCAGGGGCCGGATTTCCCGACCGGCGGCATCATCGTCGACAGCCGCGCCTCGATCCTCGAAGCCTACGAAACCGGCCGCGGCGGTTTCCGCGTGCGCTCGAAGTGGTTCCAGGAGGACCAGGGCAGGGGCACCTGGAGCATCGTCGTCACCGAAATCCCCTACGGCGTGCAGAAGGCGCGGCTGATCGAGAAGATCGCCGAGCTGCTGATGGCACGCAAGCTGCCGCTGCTCGAGGACATCAGGGACGAAAGCGCCGAGGACGTCCGCGTCGTGCTGGTGCCGAAGAGCCGTTCGGTCGATCCCGGCATCCTGATGGAATCGCTGTTCAAGCTGACCGAGCTCGAAAGCCGCTTCCCGCTCAATATGAACGTCCTGTCGCGCGGCAAGGTGCCCAACGTGCTGTCGCTGAAGGGCGTGCTGCAGGAGTGGCTCGAGCACCGCCGCGAGGTTTTGATCCGCCGCTCGAAACACCGGCTCGGCGAAATCGAAAGACGGCTGGAGATACTTGCCGGCTACCTGATCGCCTACCTCAACATCGACGAGGTGATCAGGATCATCCGCGAGGAGGACGAGCCAAAGCAGGTCATGATGGCCCGCTGGTCGCTCACCGACAACCAGGCCGAAGCCATTCTCAACATGCGCCTGCGCGCGCTGCGCAAGCTTGAAGAATTCGAGATCCGCAAGGAATTCGATGGCCTGAGCGCGGAGAAAAAACAGATCGAGGCACTGCTTGCTTCAAACGAGAAGCAGTGGGCGACGATCAAGTGGGAAGTCACCAACATCCGCGACAAGTTCGGCCCGGAGACCGAGCTCGGCAAGCGCCGCACGCAATTCGCCGACGCGCCCGAGCATGATCTGACCGACATTGCCCATGCCATGATCGAGCGCGAACCGGTCACCGTGGTGGTTTCGGAAAAAGGCTGGCTGCGGGCGATGAAGGGGCATTTGGCCGATCTCTCGACGCTGACCTTCAAGGAGGGCGACAGCCTCAAGCTCGCCTTCCATGCCCAGACCACCGACAAGGTGCTGGTCTTCACCACCGGCGGCAAATTCTACACCATCGGCGCCGACCGGCTGCCTGGCGGGCGAGGCCATGGCGAGCCGATCCGCATCATCGTCGATATGGACAATGACCAGGACATCGTCACCGCCTTCGTTCATGACCCGAAACGCAAGCTGCTGCTGGCCTCGCATGATGCCAATGGCTTCATCGTGCCGGAAGAGGAAGTCGTCGCCAACACCCGCAAGGGCAAGCAGGTGATGAACGTCAAGGCGCCGGACGAAGCCAAGCGCTGCATCCCGGTCACCGGTGACCATCTCGCCATCGTCGGCGAGAACCGCAAGATGCTGGTGTTCGCGCTCTCCGAGATTCCGGAAATGGGCCGCGGCAAGGGCGTGCGGCTGCAGAAATACAAGGATGGCGGCCTTCTCGACCTCAAGCCGTTCACGCTGGAGACCGGCCTATCCTGGCAGGATTCGGCCGACCGCACTTTCATCCGGTCGCGTGAGGAACTGACTGAGTGGATCGGCGCCCGCGCCTCAGCCGGACGCATGGTGCCGAAGGGATTCCCGAGGACGGGGAAATTTGGGTAGCGGCAGTTTTCAGGTTTGAAAATCTCAGGCGCTAGCAATCCTTCACACCCCCCTCTGTCCTGCCGGACATCTCCCCCGCAAGGGGGGAGATCGGAAGCTTCGCCCTTTCTGCCCGCTTTCCAATGTTGGCGATTTGCGAAAGCCGACATGACAGCCAATCTCCCTCCTTGCGGGGGAGATGTCCGGCAGGACAGAGGGGGGTGCTGGCCCGCGGCGACGCCAATGGCGCGCGCAACTCCATCACCATTTGGACTATCGTCACGATTGCTGCACTATATCAGTGCATAAGCGGGAAGGGTGTTTGAGAGAGGCAGGCGTTTGAAGGAATCCAGAATCCAGAAACCGGAACGGCAGCAACGCCTGTTCGGCCTGTCGACGCCGCTCAGGTCCGCCGTCATCCCGCCGCTGTCGGCGGCGCGCTGGCTGCTGGTGCTGATCGTCGCCGCCGGCGTTTATTTCTTCCACGGCTTCCTGTTTCCGGTGCTGGCGGCGCTCGTCATCGCTTTCGCCAGCTGGCCGCTCTACCGCCGCCTGCTTGTCGCGGTCAGTGGCAACCGCACCATCGCCGCGACCTTAGCCATCCTCTTCATCCTCGCCTTCCTGGTGATCCCGATCGCGCTCGCCGGCACCTATGCGATCAACGAGGTCCGCGAATGGGTCGCCTGGGCGATCGAGACCAACCGTCATGGCGCGGTGACACCGCACTGGATCGTCACGCTGCCTGTCGTGGGCGAGTGGCTGAACCAGCAGTGGACGACCAATTTCGGCCATCCGGGCGGCATTGGTGAACTGATCCAGCTGGTCAGCGGCGCCAATATCGGCAGCATCTATCGCGGTGTGCTGGCGGCTGGCGGCAGCGCGTTCGGGCTGCTGTTGACGCTTTTGTTCATGATGATCGCGCTGTTCTTCGCCTATCGCGACGGCGAGCATTTTGCCGGCCAGGTCGACCGTCTCGGCGAGCGCATCCTGCCGACCAGATGGGAGCGGATCTCGCGCGTCGTGCCGGCAACGATCTCGTCGACGGTGACCGGCATGACGGTCATCGCCATCGGCGAAGGCCTGGTGCTGGGCATTGCCTACTGGCTGGCCGGCGTGCCGTCACCGGTAACACTCGGCGCCCTGACCGGCGTCATGGCGCTGATCCCCGGCGGTGCACCGCTGTCCTTCACGCTGGTCTCGATCTACCTCGCCGCCAGCGGGTCGCCGATGGCCGGGCTGGCGCTGTTCATCTGGGGTGCGGTCGAACTGTTCATCGTCGACAAGACATTGCGCCCGAAGCTCGTCGGCGGGCCGATAAAACTGCCGTTCCTGCCGACCTTTTTCGGGCTGATCGGCGGCGTCAAGACCATGGGGTTTCTCGGCCTGTTCATCGGCCCGGTGCTGATGGCCCTGCTGGTCGCGATCTGGCGCGAATGGCTGCGCGAGGTTGAAATGGCCGACGACATCGTCCCGGGCTCGGCAGCCGAAATCGAAGCCGGTCCGCAAATCGAGGTCCTGCCGGAACCTGACGTGGCGAAGAAGGCCAGCGCTTGATCTCAACGCACCTCAGACCGGATGTTGCACCGCAAGGTCGCCACGCCGCTTGCGTCCCTCGTGAAGTTGCCACAGCGAATGCGCGACCAGTGTGACGATCAGGATCCCGCCGCCGATCAGGCTGTTGCGCGTCGGTGTTTCGGCAAAGATCATCCACACCCAGACTGGCGCCAGCACGGTTTCAAGCAGGTAGAACATCGCCACTTCAGGGCCCGAAATGTATTTCGGCCCGGTGGCAAGGCAGAAGAACGCTATCGGCATGATGACGGCGCCGTTGAGGATGATCCACCATGGCGCCTCCACCTGAAAGCCGGTCTTGGAGACCATGAACGCCGCCAGCCCTAAAGGCAGGACGACGCCGATCAGTGAGGTAAAGCCCATGTCCTTGCCGCTGGCGCGCGAGATGGTGATGGCGCAGGCGATCAGGAAGGCCGAACACAATGCCATCAGGTCGCCGAACAGATGTCCGGTGCCGACGGAATCGCCGACGATGATGACGACGCCGACAATCATCATGGCCAATGCCGCAAGGGTCAGCGGCCGCGGCCGCTCCTTCAGGAACACCCATGAAAGCAGCGCGGCGAACATGGTTGTGAAGGCCAGGATGAACACCAGGTTGGCGGTCGAGGTGTTGTAGACGCCTGTGATGAACGCAATCGCGCCGAGCCCGTAGATCGCGGCAACGATCAGGCCCGACCAGCCAGGTATCAGCTGCGGCGCATTCTTGCTGAACGAGCGCCAGATGGTCCACATGATCAGTGCCGCGGCCAAGGTGCAGCCGGTGCGCAGCAGCAAGATTGTCCACGCCTCGCCGTGGGCGAGCCGGATCAGCGGGATATCCACGGTCAGCGTCAGCCCGCCAAATGCGGTGAGCAGAAGTCCTTTGGTGTGAGTATCGTGAGATGACATGCAGCGACTTTCACAATGAATTCGGGAGAGGATGGCGGACCGGCGCAATCTCACGCTCTCCGCCAACCAGCGGAAAGACCAGCATCGTCTCGATTGAAAATGTTTAAGCCCGGACTTGGGAAAGACTAATCAGCGCGCGACCGCTTCGTTGGTGTAGCGCTCCCAGCCCTTCGGGCCGAGATGCTCCTGCGGCATGAAGCGCATCTTATAATTCATCTTGCGCGAGCCGTTGACCCAGTAGCCGAGATAGACATGGGGCAGGCCCATCGCCCTGGCGCGGGCGATGTGGTCGAGGATCATGAACGTGCCGAGCGACCGTTCCTCGAAATCGGGATTGAAGTAGGAATAGACCATCGACAGGCCGTCGGCCATCTTGTCGGTGAGCGCCACCGCGATCAGCTCGCCCTGTCCCTTGCCGGTGATGAACGTATCGGGTCCACGCCGCCGATACTCGATCACCTTGGTGTCGACATGGGTATCCTCGACCATCATCGCATAGTCGAGCACCGTCATGTCGGACATGCCGCCACGGCGGTGGCGGGCGTCGAGATAGCTGCGGAACAGGGAATATTGTTCGGTCGAAGGCTCGGCATTGTGCATGTGGCCGACGAGGTCGGAATTGTGCTGCAGCACGCGCTTCATGTTGCGGCTGGCGACGAATTCCTGGGCGAGGATGCGTACCGAAACACAGGCGCGGCAGGTCTCGCAGGCCGGCCTGTAGGCGATATTCTGCGAGCGCCGGAAGCCGCCTTGCGTCAAGAGGTCGTTCATCTCCGCCGCCTTGTCGCCAACCAGGTGCGTGAACACCTTGCGCTCGAACTGGCCGTCGAGATAGGGGCACGGCGAAGGCGCGGTCAGGAAGAACTGCGGCGACTGGGTCGGATGCTGCGTCATCGAGCCTTGGAAACACTCCTTCGAATCGCTCTACCTTTGGCGCGGACGGCGAAAAATTCAACAGGATTGTGTGGGCGTGGTCGACTCGACGCCTTCACATTTGTGCTCAATCAGTTGCGACTGCTCTTCAGAGGGCCGTTTCAGCGGTCGGTGCGGCTGACGACCGTGCCAAGCAAAAGATCGTGCAAGGTGCGCTTGCGGTCGGAAAACAGCGTCACCAGCAGGACGAGCGGCGACAGGATGACATTGCCGGCCCAGAACAGCACCGAATGGACGACCGCGGTGAGGCCGTCGATCGGCCTGCCGTCGAGCCGGTCAAGGCGGATGCCCATCATCTTCATGCCCGTGGTGGCCTGGTCGGTGTTGCCCAGCGTGTTCCAGATGTAGAGGATGGCGACGGCCGGTACCAGGATGCCGAACAGCATCCAGCCAAGCCCGAGGGTCAAAAGCCCGAGGAAGAACACCAGAATGGCAAACGGAATGGTAAGCAGCGCGACGATGACATAGTCGATTACGAAAGCCAGAATGCGCTTCGTGCGCACACCGTCATAGGCCCTGACATCGTCGAGCCTGCTGGTGATGATTTCGCCGTCGAGAACGCGCGCGTCCATGTCATTTCCTCGTAACAAGGTCCGACATAGGGTGCGGACCGCTCAGCCATGAAATGGTGAAGGCCTGTGGCGGAATCAAGATCGAGCTTCTTGCGGTGCGCCGGCCTTCAAGGCGCCAGGCGCAATCTGAACCGGTTGAATTTGCGGCGCGGATAGCATTAGCTTGCTGCGGCGCAACAAAAGCGCACATGGCAGGGGACGGGGCAATATGGACTACGACATGCTGGTCATCGGCAGCGGCCCTTCCGGTCGCCGGGCCGCGGTGCAGTCGGCCAAGCTCGGCAAGTCGGTGCTGGTGGTCGATCGCGGCCGGCGTCTGGGCGGTGTCTCGGTGCATACCGGCACCATCCCGTCGAAAACGCTGCGCGAAACGGTGCTCAACCTTTCGGGTTGGCGTGAGCGCGGCTTCTACGGGCGCGGCTACCGGGTCAAGCAGGATATCTCGGTCGGCGATCTGGTCGAGCGCCTGCACAAGACGCTCGACCATGAGGTCGAGGTGCTGCAGCACCAGTTCATGCGCAACACGGTCAAGAGCGCCCGGGCTGCGGTCAAATTCCTTGGCCCCAACAAGGTCAGCCTGACCACCGACACCGGCGATTACAGCGAGGTCGGTTTTGCCAATGCGCTGATCGCGGTCGGCACCAGGCCGCACCGGCCGCGCGACGTGCCTTTCGACAAGACCCGCGTCTTCGACAGTGACGAGATGCTGGAGCTTGATCGCTTGCCGCGCACGCTGACCGTGATCGGCGCCGGCGTCATCGGGGTCGAATATGCCACGATCTTTTCCGCGCTTGACGTGCCGGTAACCTTGGTCGAGCCGCGCAACTCCATCCTCGATTTCGTCGACCGCGAGATCGTCGACGATTTCATCCACCAGATGCGCGATCGTGGCATGACCATCCGGCTGGGCAGCGCGGTGAAGGAAATCCGCTCCAAGCCTGATGCCGCCGAGGTGGAACTGGCCGATGGCCGCACTATCCGTTCCGAGGTCGTGCTCTACGCCGCCGGTCGCACCGGCAATGTCGGCAGCCTGGGCCTCGATGTGGTCGGTATCGACGCTGATTCCAGGGGCCGTATCAAGGTCGATCCGCATACGTTCCAGACCAGAGTGCCGAACATCTACGCCGCCGGCGACGTCATCGGCTTTCCGAGCCTGGCCTCGACGTCGATGGAGCAGGGCAGGGTGGCCGCCTGCCATGCCTTCGGCGTGCCTTTGCCGCCGCCACCGGAAACATTCCCCTATGGCATCTATGCGGTGCCGGAAATCTCGACGGTTGGCCAGTCCGAGGAACAGGTGCGTGAAAGCGGTGCGGCCTATGAGGTCGGCGTAGCGCGCTTTCGCGAAACCTCGCGCGGCCACATCATGGGCGTCAACACCGGTTTCCTGAAGCTGCTCTTTTCGATCGAAACGCGCCGTCTGCTCGGCGCGCACATCATCGGCGAGGGCGCCACCGAGCTCATCCACATCGGCCAGGCGGTGATCAATCTCGGCGGCACCGTCGACTTCTTCGTCAACAACACCTTCAACTATCCGACGCTCGCCGAAGCCTACAAGATCGCCGGACTGGATGCCTGGAACAGGATGGGACGAGGGTAGGCAGACTGGTCATGCTGGTGAGTCCGTCAGCCTGCCTGCGCCGCCGATCCCGGCAGCCATTGCCTGACGATTGCCGCGTCAGCGCTGCCGAATTCATGACCTGATGGGACAATCCGGGCGTCGATCTCGGCGCCATGCTGGCTGAGCAATGTCACCAGAGCAGGGGCGAAGGGCGAATAGGTGAGATCCGCGGCGCCGGCGATCATCAGGACGCGCACCTTTGACAAATCCGTCGCCGGCACATCATCGAGCACCGGCATCGGCCGCAGCAGTGCGGCGCGCTCTATAAGAGCCGGATGCAGCAGCATCAGGCTCGAAATCAGATTGGCGCCGTTCGAATAGCCGAGGAACGTCGCGCGTGAGAGATCGAGATGGTGGCGTCTGGCCGCGTCGGCGACGAAGCCCGCAAAGGCATCGGTTTCGGTGCGGATGCTGTGCTGTTCGAAGCGCGTCGGCGTGATGCGCCCGAACCAGCGGAAACCATCCTCCTGGACAATGCGGCCACGCACCGCGATCAGCTTGGCCCGCGGTGCGATCTCTCGTGCCAGCGGCACCAATGTCGTCTCGTCGACACCCGATCCATGCAGCAGGAAGAGACATTCGCCGGTTGAATCCGCCGGACTGTAAAGCCGGTAGCTGAAGGCGAGATCGCGCCGCAGCGCACCATCTTGTGAGGTCTCTTCGATCATCGCGCATCCTCTTGATTATATGAGGTTTCGCTCAATTTGCCGGCTTCAAAACGCAATATTTTCAAGCTCCGCGAAAGTTGATTGAACCGGGCGCATTACAGTCCGTTTCTCCGCCGATAACATTCCTTCGGGAGGAATCGAAGCGGTGCGCCGGGGGTCGCATTGCGCGGTATGAACAACCAGCTTTGAGGCCTTTTTGTCGATGACCACCCAGATTTCCCCGGACCGCGATGCGCGTGTCCCGGATCGCACTGAGCGCGACACGCGCATAGACGTGCTCCGTGCTCTCGCTTTGCTGACCATCTATGTCGACCATGTGCCAGGTACCGCCTTCGAGTATCTGACCTACAAGAATTTCGGCTTTTCCGATGCGGCGGAAGTCTTCGTACTGATCTCCGGCATCTCGGTCGCACTTGCCTATGGCAGGAAATTCCAACCTGGTAACCGGCTGCTGGCAACGTTGAAGATGTGGCGCCGCGCCGGTGTCCTCTATGCCGCCCACATCGTCACCACCATGGTGGTGATGGCCATCTTCTGCGCGGCGGCAGTGTTCGTCAGGCGGCCGGAGCTTCTGACGATGATCAACATCGAGCCGTTGATCAAGAATACGCCGCAGGTGCTGATCGGCATCGTGACGCTCGGCCACCAACTCGGCTACAACAACATACTGCCCGTCTATGCGGTGCTGCTCTTGCTGACGCCGGTGTTCCTGCTCATTGTCAGCTATCGGCCGGTCTCGGCACTGGTCGCCTCCGGCGCCCTGTGGCTGGTCGCGGGGGTTTATCAAATTGCTCCGCCCAACTATCCCGAGCCCGGCTTCTGGTTTCTCAACCCGCTGTCGTGGCAGTTCCTTTTCAACATCGGCCTGGCAGGCACGCTGCATGTGCGTCGCGGCGGCATCATCCCGGTCAATCGCTGGCTGGTTGGCGCTGCCTTGGCCTACACCGCAACCGCGCTGGTCTGGGTGCACAGCCCGCTTTGGGGGCATATCTCCTGGTTGGGCCTGCCTCCGGTGCTGACCGGCTTCGACAAGACATTTCTGTCGCTGCCGAGGCTGCTGCATATATTGGCGGTGAGCTACCTGATCGTGGCATTCCCCGCCATCTCGAACCTGTTTCGCACCGGGCGCGATCATCCGCTTGCCATATTGGGCAAACGATCGTTGCCGGTTTTCATTGCCGGCACGGTGCTCGCGATGGCGGCGCAGGTGCTGAAGCTGATCAATCCGGGCGGATTTGCCTATGACAGCCTGTTGATATCGGCCGGCATCGTCATGCAGTTCGCGCTTGCCTACTATCTCGAATGGCTTTCGGGACTTGGCTGGTCCGCCAAAAGCAGGCCGGCTCACGCCGCACCGCCCGTCCATGCTGCATCCTTCGCGATGCCGACCATGGCGACAAGAATGGGCCGTTGAGCTTAGGCGGGCGAGGGGCCGGATGAAGCTCGCACCACGAGTTGGACCGGCAGCGATTGCCGGCTGAACGAGCCATCATTTTCAAGGATCGCCTTGACGGCAAGACGGCCCATCTCGGCGATCGGCTGGACGATCGTGGTCAGCGGCGGACTGGAAACCGCTCCTTCCGGAACACCGTCGAAGCCGACGATCGAAACGTCGCCGGGTACCGTGACGCCACGCTGCCGCAGCCAGTCCAATGCATGCAAGGCCATCCTGTCTGACATAGCCAGGATGGCGGTCGGGGTCTCGGCGCCGGCGAAAATATGATCGAGGCCGGCCCGCACGCTTTCCTCGTCATTGACGGTTTCGTAGATCGGCACACGCTCGACGTCGATGTCGACGCGGGAGAGTTCCGCGAAATAGCCACGCAGGCGGTCGCGCGTCCCGGAATAGAGGGCCTTCTCCATCTGCTCCCTTGTGGTGGGGCCGAAGCCGGAGTCCGCGACGGGCAGGGCAAGCACGGCAAAGCGGCGATGTCCGAGTTCGGTCAGGTGGCGGGCCGCCAGGCCAGCCCCGGCGATGTTGTCGACGCCGATCGCTGCAACGGCGTCGTCGTCGTCCGAATCGAGATCGAGCGCGACAAAGGGGAGTTTGCGTTCACGCGCCAGTTCGACCAGCCTTGAACCGCCATCGACGCAAAAGACGATGAAACCGTCGACCAGCGCACTCTGTATGTTCCAGGCAAGCTGTTCGTTGTTGGCTGCGGAGACCAGCGAAATCCCCGCACCGGTCGCGTCGCAAGCCTGCGAGATGCTGGCCATCATCACCCGGGCAAAGGGGTCGTCGAAGAAATAGGAGAGGGGTTCCGCGGTCGCGACACCGATGGCATTGACCTTGCCGGCGCGCAGCAGCCGGCCCTTGGGATCGGGGCCGCCATATCCCATGGCCTCGGCTGCCGCCTTGACCCGCTCGCGGACCTCCTCACGCACGATCTCCGGACGGGCGAACACGTTGGACGCGGTGCCGTGCGACACGCCGGCCGCCTTGGCAATGTCCGCCAGCCGGACCGGTCTTGTCTTTGCAGAGATAAGTGGCGCCATCTTCGTCTCCTGAATCCCTCCCATCTAACACTTTCGTTGGATCGGTTCAAATTTTGACTTGATCGCAGCCTCGCCAAGGCGTATATTTGAATCGATCCAAGTGAGCGATGGTTCTCTGAATTGGATCGATTCAACATATTCAGGGGAGTTGTGCCATGCATCCCGTCAATTTTCTGTTCGAAGACATTTACCGCAACGACTGGAGCATCTCGTCGAACACCACGACGCAGAAGCGCCGCGGCAAAGCCAGCCCATGGGTTCGCGAGTTGCGGTTCCTTGTGGAGCGCAAGCGGAGCTGAGCGGGGTCGGTTTTCGCGCCTGTCGATTGGATCGATTCAAGAATCTAAAGGAAGCACATCATGCACCCCGTCAGCTATCTGTTCGAAGACATCTACCGCAACTATTGGGGCATCGCGCCGGCTTCCAAAAGGCCGCAAGAGCGCTGGTTGGCCAAGCTGCGGCGACGCAATCGCGAATTGCTCATCAAGCCCGAGCGTCGGCAAGACTAGCAGCCACGCTTTGACGTTTGGTGCCGGCGGGCGCGCCGAGGCGTCAGGAGCGCACGCGCACCAGCGCCGAGGCGGCGATCGTCAGCCAGCCGGCGATGAGTAAGGTGCCGCCGGTCGGCGCCGACAGCGGGAACAGCCGCGACCCGATGAAATCGCGGGCCAGCAGATCGCCGCAGAATAGCAGGAGCCCGACCAGCAGGATCAGGCTGCCGATGCGCAGGGTCCGGTTCGCGCCAAGCAATCCGGCGACAAGGAAGACCGGCGCATGCATCAGCAGGAACGATGCGGCGGTGCCGACGAAGGCGCCGCCCAGATGCGCCGCCGCGGCCGACAGCGCCACGCCGGCCGCGCCACAGAGGCCTCCGGCCAGGACGAGGATACGGGTGCTGGTGCCGGAAAATTGCTCGGCCGTGCTCATGTCCGTGGCTCCGTGGTATCAGAGGGATATGCCTGACCCGGTCAGGGCTTGCCGGGGTTGGCAAGCATGTCCTGCTCGCGGCGTGACTGTGCCAGCCAGTTATACACCGCGCCTCCGGCCATCAAGACGGATGTGCCCAGAAACACCGAGCGCATGCCGAAATGACCGCCGGCAAAGCCGCCGAGCAAGGGGCCGGCGACCTGTCCTGCATATTGGGCGGAGATCGACAGCCCGAGCACATTGCCGCCGACGCCGTCAGGCACATTGTGACGGATAACGCTGGTGATGCACGGCAAGAGGCCGCCCAGCGCCAGGCCCATCAGGAAGCGCAGGCCGATGAGTTGCCAGCTTTGCGTGACGAAGGCCTGCGGGATCAGCAGCAGCGCCGAGACGGCAAGCGCGCCGATGATGACGTTCCAGTGGCCGATGCGGTCGGCGAGCTTGCCGAGACGCGAGGCCGACAGGATGGCGCCAAGGGCCGCCGCCGACATGACGACGCCTGATATCAGCGTCACACGGCTTTGGTCCGCAATCAACTGCTGCACATAGACGGTGATGATCGGCTCGATCGACATGGTGGCGAAGCTCAACAGCATGCCGGTCGCCAGCATGGCGACGACAGGCCGCTTGTCGGGGATTTGTGACCAGCCGCCTTTCCGCTTCTGCGTCGCTGCGGCGTCCGCTGTTTTCGGCCGGGGATTCTCCTTGATCAGAAACGTGGTTGCCAGGAACGCCAGGAAGATGACGCCGCCGGAGAGGAGAAAGGTGGCGCGGATGCCGATCAGCGGCGGCAGGGCGCCGCCAACCAGCGGACCGACCAGAGCCCCACCCGTGATACCGGCCGACAGCAGGCCCAACGCCCAGCCGGAACGCTCCTTCGGCGTCTGCATGGCGACGAGGATGGTCGATCCCGAGGAATAGCCGCCGGCAAAACCGATCAGCAGCCGCAGCAGCACCAGTTGCCAGACCGTCTGCACCATGCCGGTCAGCGACATGCATATGGCCATGCCGAAGCTGGCGCGAACCAGCATCACCTTGCGGCCGTAGCGGTCGCCGAGACGTCCCCAGAGCGGCGCCACCAGCGCCGCCGCGAAGAATGTCGCGCCATAGGCGATCCCCGACCACTGCACGATCGCCGCGTGGCCCTCGGCGCCGAGCTGCTCGATATAGAGCGGCAGGAACGGCAAAAGCAGCGTCATGGCGACAAGCGTCGAGAACGAGCCGGCAAAGCACACGAACAGATTGCGCCGCCAGTGAATGTTGTAGGTGCTGTCGGTTGCCGGGGGCGTGCTCTGCTGCTGCATGTCATATGTCCTGTCCCAGCAACTCTTTATCGATGGTTGCTGCGGATACCAAATTGGGATACCAAGATGGTGCCCCTGATGGACGCAAGCTTGACCGCTGTCAATGCGACCGTCTCAAACGTGATCGGAAAAGGCGGCCGGCAAGACGATCGCCAGCAACGATCAAAAAATGGAAAACGACAATGTCGCAGATGCAGAGCGTCGAGAAACAGCTTCGGCAAATGATCCTGGGCCTCGAGATCGGTCCCGGCGAGAAGCTGACCGAGCGCTGGATCGAGAGCCGCTTCGGCGCGTCGCGAACCCCGGTCAGGGCAGCACTGCTGCGGCTTGAGACCGAGGGCCTGGTCGGCAGGGACGGACGTGGCTGGACGGTGTCGCCGATCAATCTGGCTGAACTCGAGCAGATCGCCGTCTACAGGGAGGCGGTCGAGGTTGCGGCGCTTCGCCTGACATGCAGCCTGGCGGACCGGAGCGCCGTCGATGTCATCGAGGCGATGCTCGAGTCCTGCGACAATGACACGCCGCGCGAGGAATGGCATCGCGTCGGCATGGATTTTCACATCGAACTGGCGCGTCTGTCGGGCAATGAATTCCTGTTTAGGGCGGTGCGCGATGCCATGACGCGCCTGTCGCGGGCGCGCTGGCTGGAGGTTCGCGACGAAGCGGCCCTTGCCCGCGCCTGGGCTGAACATCGCGCCATTCTGGCGGCCACGCGCCTTGGCGATGCCGATGAAGCCGCGCGCCTGCTCTCGGTCCATATCGTCGGCAGCCGCGACCGACTGGTGACGTCGCTCGCCAACGATCGGCGCGGTCTTCGCGCCAGAGGCTTTGCCGTCGTTGCTGCTTAAAGGTGGATGAAGGGGCGCAAAGCGGCGTCTGGACGTATGCGCACTTTCGCCTCGCTTCGCAGACGCCGATGGCGTAAGGAGCGGCCATGGAAAACAACCGATTTGAAACACCTGTGACTGTGAAGTCAGTCGCAGCGGGAAGCACTCAGCTCTTGCGCACGGCGCGTGAGGCTTCCGACTACCTCCTCAACAGCTGGCCCGGCAAGCGCAGCCCCAAGCATCGGGCGGCCCTGCAGGCCTGCCATGACGCACTGGCCGGCGACAAGCCGGCGATGAACGCCAGGCGCGCCTTCATCGCGGCAGCGCGTGAAGTGGACGTCTTCGTCAGCGACAAGGCGCCGGCCTGACACAAGGCGACATCCGGGGCGGCAATCCGAATTGAGGCGCGGCCCGCATCTGCGGGCCGTTTGCCGTCACTTTGCCGTTTCGGTTTCGGCTTCAGTCTCGTCTTCGGGCTTCGAACGTTCCCTCGCTGCAACCTTGGCTGCCAGCTTCTCGGCCTTCTTGGCCGCCTTCTGGCGGTCGCGTTCCTTGCGTTCCTGATCGTAATTTGGTGGTCGCGCCATATCGGCTCCTTTTCACTGCCTCGCGGCTCTGGTCCTGCCTAGGAGCATTAGCCGTCAAACACAACAGCTGAAGCGATAGTGCGTCGATGATGGCCAGGCTTGCAAGATGCGCGTTGCAATGAAGGGCCAGGCTCGTCATTGCGGCGGCCGATACCTATCGCCGTCGATTTGTCGATCAGATGCCGCTTCGGTCAATCACCAGATCGGCGGCACCAAAACGGTCCTTTGCCGTCAATTGCTGGTGCCAGTAGGGATAGAGCAAGGGCGGCCGGCTCACCACGTCGAGGCGCTCGCGCTCCTCGCCGGAAAGCACCAGGCTTGCCGCAGCGATGTTGTCCTGGAACTGCGTTTCGGTCCTGCCGCCGATCACCAGCGAACTGACAGCCGGCCGGCCAAGCAGCCAGGCCAGCGCCACCTGCGCTGCCGACACCCCGCGTTGCGCGCCGATCTCCACAAGCACATCGACGATCCGCCACAGCCGGTCCTCGTCGCGGATCGGCGGTTCGGACCAGCCGGCGAGCTGCCGGGCGGTGGGGCTGTCACGGCGGTATTTACCGGACAGCAATCCGCCGGCAAGCGGGCTCCAGACCAGAACGCCCAACCCCTGGTCGACGGAAATCGGCAGCAGTTCGTACTCCGCCTCGCGCGCTTCCAGCGTGTAATGGATCTGCTGCGTAACGAAGCGCGGCTGATGATGGCTGTCGCTGATGCCGAGCGCCTTCATCACTTGCCAGCCGGAATAGTTGGAGCAGCCGACATAGCGGATCTTGCCCTGGGCAACCAGCGTGTCGAGCGCGGCGATGGTTTCCTCCAGCGGTGTCACACCATCCCAGTCGTGCAGGAAGTAGATGTCGATGACGTCTGTCTTGAGCCGCTTCAGGCTCTTCTCGCATTCGCGGATCAGGTGATGGCGCGACAGGCCTTCATCGTTGGGACCGTTACCGATCCGCATCCGCGCCTTGGAGGCGATCAGCACGTCACCCTTGCGCTTGCCGCCGAGCGCTTCGCCGATGATTTCTTCCGACATGCCGTTCGAATAGACATTGGCGGTGTCGATGACATTGATGCCGGCGTCGATGCAGAGATCGATCATCCGGCGCGCCTCGTCGAGGTCGGTCTTGCCGACAGCCGAAAATGCGCCGGCGCCGCCGAAAGTCATGGTGCCCATGGTCAGCGTCGATACTTTCAGGCCGGAACGGCCGAGAGTGCGGTATTCCATGTCGGTCCTCGCGATTGCATTGAGAAGGGGTTGGGAAGGGCGCCCGAATGTGGCTGCTATTTGTAGGACAATTTGCGCGGTATGTCTCCATGCCAGGGCGGCGGATCGATCATGCCTCGCGGGTTTTTGCAGTGGTGGCGATCAGGTCAGGCTGCAATAAAACCGTCATTGCGGGCCTATATTGAAGTCGGCTCAGGCGTTGCCGTTCCGGGCTGTAAGCCGGGAGTTTGGGGCGCCGATCGACAGAGCTTGCAAGTGGAGCAGCCGATAATGACCGAGCTAAAACAGAATTCTGCGGCCAGGGATTGGCTTGAAGCCGAACTCGCCGACACGCTCGACGAAGACTATGAGCTCGAAATGTCGGAGCCGGCGCTGTCGATGGAGATCGCCAAGATCTACAAGAATTCGCATCCGCCTTCGATCGATCGCATGCAATATTTTCGCGACCTGATCAGCCTGCAGTCCGAATTGATCAAGCTGCAGTCCTGGGTCGCCTATCACAAGAAGAAGCTGGTGGTGATCTTCGAGGGACGCGACTCGGCCGGCAAGGGCGGTGTCATCAAGCGCATCACCCAGCGGCTCAATCCGCGCATCTGCCGTGTTGTGGCACTGCCGGCGCCGACCGAGCGCGAAAAGTCGCAATGGTATTTCCAGCGCTATGTCCCGCATCTGCCGGCCGGCGGCGAGATCGTGCTGTTCGACCGCTCATGGTACAACCGCTCGGGCGTCGAGCGGGTGATGGGTTTTGCCCAGCCCGATCAGGTCGAAGAATTCTTTCACGACGTGCCGGAGTTCGAGCGCATGCTGGTCCGCTCGGGCATTACCGTGGTCAAATACTGGTTCTCGATCACCGACGAGGAACAGCAGATGCGCTTCCTGATGCGCATCCATGATCCGATGAAGCAGTGGAAACTGTCGCCGATGGACCTGCAGTCGCGCGTGCGCTGGGAGCAATACACCAAGGCCAAGGAAGAGACCTTCGCCCGCACCAACATCTCGGAAGCGCCCTGGTTCATCGTCGAGGGCAACGACAAGAAGCGCGCGCGGCTGAACTGCATCGACCATCTGCTCAGGCAATTGCCTTACGAGGAGGTGCCGCACGAGGAGATCACGCTGCCGGAGCGCGTCTTCAACCCCGAATACGAACGCCAGGTGCTGCCGCGCGAGCTTTACGTGCCGGAGAAGTATTGAGATAGACGAAGCTGCGATCTCCCCCTCGAGGGGGGAGATTGGCTCTCCACCTACGCCCGCTTGATGATGACGTGCGTGGCGAGCGGCGTCGCCACCTGCTCGTTGCAGACATAACCGAGCTTGAGCATGTCCAGGCCGGTAAAAAGGTTCTCGCCCGTGCCCAGCAGCACCGGCGCGATCGCCAGATGCATCTCGTCGATCAGTTTTTCCTGCAGATATTGCCGGATGGTGGCGACGCCGCCGCCGACCCGCACGTCCTTGCCGCCAGCGGCAGCCTTAGCCTGTTCAAGAGCTGAATGGATACCGTCAGTGACGAAGTGGAAAGTGGTGCCGCCCTCCATCGTGATCGGTTCCCGCTTGTGATGGGTGAGCACGAAAACCGGCACATGATAGGGCGGGTTGTCGCCCCACCAGCCCTTCCAGCTGTCGTCAGGCCACTCGCCGCGGATCGGTCCGAACATGTTTCGGCCGAGGATCCAGGCGCCGACATTTTCGAAGCTGCGCGCCGCGAACGCCTCGTTGACGTCGGTGGTGCCGCCATCTTGTCCGAGCACCATCTCTCGGAAGGTGCGGGTGTCGACAAACCACTTGTGCAAGGATTCCCCACCGACGCCGAGAGGATTTTGCAGATCCTGATCGGGACCGGCGCCATAGCCGTCGAGCGACAGGGTGAAAGCGTTGACGCGAAGTTTGGACATGCGAGCCTCCTCGATAACCAGTTGTATTTTGCAAGCAGTTGTTTTGTATCAAACTGATTGTGAATTGCAAGCGGTATTTCAAGCGCGAACGAAGCCCAGGCTAGGGGTCAAGCGACCCCCGCTATGGATTCCCCGGCCAGGAGCCGGAAATTGGTAGGGATGTAGAAGCGGATTCGCCGACATTGGTTGCCGCGACCGGTCATCGTCGGAAGAGAAATTACCCCTTGAGCAGCTCCGCCACCTCGGGCGCGAAATAGGTCAAAATGCCGTCGCAGCCGGCGCGCTTGAAGGCGAGCAGCGATTCCAGCATTGCCTTCTCGCCGTCGATCCAGCCATTGGCGCCTGCCGCCTTGATCATCGAATACTCGCCCGACACCTGGTAGGCGAAGGTCGGCATCTGGAACTCGTCTTTCAGCCGCCGGATGATGTCGAGATAGGGCAGGCCGGGCTTGACCATCAGCATGTCGGCGCCCTCGGCAATGTCCTGTTCGGCCTCTCTCACCGCTTCGTCGGAATTGGCATGGTCGATGTAATAGGTCTTCTTGTCGCCCTTGAGCAGGCCGGCGGTGCCCACCGCCTCGCGATAGGGGCCGTAGAAGGCCGAAGCGAATTTGGTCGCATAGGACATGATCGCCACATCCTGGAAACCATTGGCGTCAAGCGCGTCCCGGATGGCGCCGATGCGGCCGTCCATCATGTCGGACGGCGCGATGATGTCGGCACCGGCGGCCGCCTGGATGACAGCAGCGGCGGTCACCTGTTCCACTGTCTCGTCGTTGACGATGATGCCGTCGCGCAGGATGCCGTCATGGCCGTGGCTGGTGAACGGGTCGAGCGCTGCGTCGGTGATGATGCCGATCTCCGGCACCGCATCCTTGATCGCACGGGTGGCGCGGTTGATGACATTGTTGGGATCGAGGATGTGCGAGCCGGTCTGGTCGCGCAGCGAGATGTCGACATTGGGGAAGGTGGCGAGTGCCGGAATGCCGAGTTTTGCCGCGCGCTCGGCCTCCTTGACGGCGAGATCGATCGACAGGCGGAAGACGCCGGGCATGGCGGCGATCGGCTCGCGGACACCCTTGCCCTCGACGACGAAGATCGGCCAGATCAGGTCGTCGACCGTGAGCCGGTTCTCCTGCACGAGACGGCGCGACCAGTCGGCCTTGCGCATGCGGCGCAGACGGCGGCTGCCGGTGATCTCGTCGACGCCGCGCGCGCCGGCGGGCTTTGCGGGGGTGAATTTGTTCATCGCCAATACTCTCGTTCGGGCAGGCTTTTACCACGAGCTCCCGCCGCTGACCAATGCGGCACGATTGTGCCAGCGACGCGGTCGAGGTCTATTCGGGTTGCCCATTGCCTGACAGAACCTGTGCTGCGCCCCTGATGGCGACACGGAAAGCTTCGTCGAAGCCGACACCGCGCACCTGCCAGATGTAGGTCTTGCCGGCCATGGCCAGCCGCCAGTCGGCGATCCAGCCCAGTTCCTTGTCGCTCCAGACAAGGTTGCCGGAAAGCGCCTGGTCGGCACCGGCCTTTTTCGCGATGCTGTCGAGCTTGGTCATCTCGGCGTTGCGAAGTGTCTGATCGTCCAGCCCGGCCTGCGACAGCAGTGCTGCCGTTGGAAAACTCACCTGCATGGCCAGTGGCGCGGCGGCATTGCTGAAGGATTCGCGCATCAGCATGCCGCGCTCGTCATTGGCATCGAGCGCGGCATGCCTTGGGCCGCGTTCGGTCACCAAAAACACCGCCAGCCGTGGCCGCTCGGTCAGCCACGGCCTGCTGTCGAGCGAAGCCAGCACCGGGTCGATGTCAGCCGGCTTGTACTGGCAATAAAGATTATGAGGCCGATCGTACGTGCCCTGATCGTCATGGTTGGGAATGCCTTCCATGCGGTCGCGGTAGCGAAAGCCAGCGACGAAGCTGCCGGCCTTATCACGCAATACCGTCATTTCAGGTTTCGCCGGCAGGCGCTGATCACCGGAAATCCGCACCAGAACCGCGTCGAGACAGCGCTTGAAGCCGGACTGGCGGTTCTTCTCGTACTTGCCGTTGACGATGGTCTGCGAACTGTAGAGGTCTTCCAAAGTCCCCGCCATGACAGGGTGAACAGCCAAGCAGATGCTCAGCCCAATTGCCACCGGCGCAAAGCGTGAAAATCGAGTCATAACCAATCGTCCCGTTCGAAGACCCGCCAGAGCTGCGCTGCAATGAACTCTATCCAGTTTTTCGGTATTGCAGCTCGATTTTTAGTACCGGCTCCTGGTCCGGGCCAGAGCTTGCACCGGTGTGCTCGCCATTGACGCACCCATGCGCCACGCTTTAGCACTTCAGTCCCGGCGGCCGGGGGAGGGATTCTTCACGATGGATTTTGGCGGAGGCGACGAGATCCGCTTCGAACATCTGGGCCGGGCCGGCGTCGTCACCTTGACGCGGCCGCAGGCGCTCAATGCCTTGACGCACCGCATGATCGGGGCGCTCGACGCTGCCCTTTCCGCCTGGGAGGCCGACCAGGGCGTCGATGTCGTCGTCGTTAGGGCCGAGGGCAGGGCCTTTTCGGCCGGCGGCGATATCCTGCATGTCTATGAGACAGGCCGGGCGGGAAAACCGCCGGTCGAGTTCTTCGCCGACGAATATCGCCTCAACGCCCGCATCAACAGTTATAGGAAACCTTATGTGGCCCTGATCGACGGCATCGTCATGGGCGGTGGTGTCGGAATCTCCTTCCATGGCTCGCACCGGGTGATGACCGAGAATGCCCAATTTGCCATGCCGGAGGTCGGCATCGGCTTTTTTCCGGATGTTGGCGCCAGCCACCTGCTGCCTGATCTCGGCGGCTCCTTCGGCATGTATCTGGCGCTGACCGGCAATCGCATCCGCTATGGCGATGCGCTGTGGTCGGGGCTGGCCACCCATACCATCAAGGCCGAGGACCAGGCTGGCTTCCTCGACCGCCTGGCGCTGACCGGCGATCCGGAATCGGTGCTGCGCGGCTTCTTCGTGCAGGCAAGGCGAGAAACCGACAGGCCGACGCTGGAGGCGATTGTCCGCCATTTTTCGCAACCGTCCCTGAACCGCGTCATCGACAGCCTCGAGCGTGCGGCCGCCGCCGACGAGTTCGCGGCACAGACACTGGCGACGATCCGCACCCGCTCGCCGACCAGCCTGCGCGTCGCCTGGCGCCAGATCAGCGCCGGGCTGACCCTGTCCATGGAAGCCTGCATGAAAATGGAGTTCCGCATCCTCAACCGGATGCTCGCCGGCCATGATTTCTACGAAGGCATCCGCGCCGCCATCATCGACAAGGGCTCGAAGCCGCAATGGCGGCCGGCAAGCCTCGCTGCGGTTAGCGAAGCGGATGTCGACGCCTATTTCGCTCCGCTCGGCGAACGGGAACTCTTGATATGAGCGAGGTGACCTCGAGGCGCGTCGTGCTGCAGCCCTCCGGGGTGGAGGTGATCTTCGCCTGGTTCCAGCGCGTCATATCGGGCTACTGCCTGCTGTTCGGCATTCTCTACTGGATCAGGCTGATCGGCTTTTATCCGGGCACACTGTGGCGTTTCGACCTGATGCCCGTGCACTGGCAGGTCGCGGCGGTGGTGCTCGCCGTGTTCTTCCCCTTTGCCGCTGCCGGCCTGTGGATGCTGGCGTCCTGGGGCCCGGTGATCTGGTTCATTTGCGCGGTGACCGAGACGGTCATGTATGCCGGCTTTCCCGAGCTATTCGGCCATCGCTTGCTGATTGTCGTCTCGCATGCGGCGGTGGCGGTGCTCTACATTGTCTTCCGCGTCGTCATCTACCTGCAGAAGCGCCCGGTCCGCCACTAAGCCCTTGAGCACATTGGCGGCCCGGCTGTCGCCTCGAATGAGCCCCGCAATCGTTGCCGAAATCTTTAGGTTAATTATCCTTGCTCGGGTGACCGTTCGTTAAGCCTCTTGCGAAACCTCTTACCGGTAAGCTCTTGTTAGCCCTAGCGTTTAAGTCGAATTTTATGAGTATTCGATAGTGTCGCGATCAAGGTGAAAAACAAAAAATCACCAGGGCGACAAACGAGAGGCAAAGACAATGATCAATTCGCGTCCGGCGGCGAAGACCGCCAACGTATCCGACGATCGCCGCGAGGCTATCCGTTCCCTGTACATGGAATCGCTGCAGCTTGTTGAGCGGCTGCACCGCCGCCTGCTTGATGTGATCAAGGACGAATTCGACCGCAACGGCCGTTCCGACATCAATGCCATCCAGGCGCTGCTGCTGTTCAATATCGGCAATTCCGAGCTGACCGCCGGCGAGCTGCGCTCGCGTGGCTACTATCTCGGCTCGAACGTCTCCTACAATCTGAAGAAGCTGGTCGATCTCGGCTTCATCAACCATCAGCGCTCGCGCATCGACCGCCGTTCGGTCCGTGTCTCGCTGACGCCGAAGGGCAACGAGGTGGCGGAGGTCGTTGCCGGCCTCTACGAGCGTCATGTCGGCTCGATCGAACAGGTCGGCGGCATCAACACCGACGAGTTCAAGCAGATGAACCGCGCTTTGCAGCGGCTCGACCGCTTCTGGAACGACACCATCGCCTACCGGATGTAAGGCGCCGCATCGGATCCGGCCCGCGCCACAGAAGCGCGGCCGAAATATCGACCTTCAGTCAGGGCCGGTGCCGAGAGGCATCGGCCTTTTCTTTTCCTGATCCCAAAGCCCAAATATCCGGCCAGGTTTGCTTTCGCTGCAGCAGTGCCTAATGTCACGGCCTGGAGGGGCACGTTATGGGTGAGGGAAAACGCACGAAGATTTGCTCGGTTGCCGCAGTGCTTTTGTTGGTCTCGCAAACGGCTTTTGCCGAGGAATGGTGGAAAGATTCTTTCGCTGGGGAAGGCAGCGAGCCCTGTGACAACAATGACTCGATAGTGACGTTTACCGACAAAGCAATGGAGATGTGGGAGGTCCGCTGCACGTTGGACAAGGTTCAGAAGATCAACCGCCTGGATGTCGTCATCCTGGATATGACGTGTACGGACGGCGAGAGCACAGACAAGAGGCGGGAGCTGCTGCTCAAACTCGAGGACAACAAAGTCCTGCGCTACCCCCAGCATGAGGTGTTGCAACGATGTTCGGAATTGAAGGCGAAGCCAGGTCCGGGCCCAAAGGTTGAAACCTCACACTGAGGGATCGTGAGGATAGGCAGCGCGTCTCGTGGAGCGGCCGAACCGCCGTCTGCTTGACGCGATCAAGGATGCCGATCGATACCGAAAAAGCACGGGCCTTTCATTTCGCTGCGGCGCCCGATGCAAATCGCGGGCCAAGGCCACGTTGCCGCCATATTCCAATGGAACCGAGAGTGGCAGTGATGCTGGTGTGAAGACCATGCGTTCACCCGCAATCCGTATCGCGCCTGGGCGCTGTCACACCAAGGTGATACGGAGCATGGTTGGCTAATTGTTAAGATTGCCAATTTTACAGTGCGGGCGAGATCGCCCGGTGATCAACGCAGCAAGTGATCGAACTGCTACAAATGTCTGGAACGTCCATGAGAACCAGCCGTCGTTTTTTCCTCTCCGGAGCCTCCGCGCTCGCAGCCGCGGTGGTCGCCGGCGGCGCCAATGCGCAGGATGTGATCGGTGATATCCTGAAATCCTCGGCGCGCGGCAATTGGGACGACCAGTTCGACGCCCGCGCCAGCGAGGGCGGCAAGGTGGCCTCGACGCTGCCGATCTTCAGCCCGCAGACCGTCGTCTTCACGGAACAGGCGGTCGGGCAATACCAGAACATTGTCGGGCAGGGTGGCTGGGTCGAAGTTCCCGCAACCAAGAAGCTGCAGCTTGGCGTCGACGACCCGGATGTGGTGCCGTTGCGCAAGCGGCTGATGGTTTCCGGCGACCTGTCGCAGAGCGCCGGCATTTCGACGGCCTTCGATTCCTATGTCGACTCGGCGGTCAAGCGCTTCCAGCTGCGCCACGGCCTGCCTGCCGATGGTGCGCTCGGCAAATACACCTATGCGGCGATGAACGTTTCGGCGCAGATCCGGCTCGGCCAGCTGCAGACCAATCTGCAGCGGCTGCGCGAGAAGGCCGGCACGCTGGGCAGCCGTTACGTGCTGGTCGACATTCCGGCAGCGCAGGTCGAAGCGGTCGAGAACGACCGTGTCGTGCTTCGCCACACCGCGATCGTCGGCAAGATCGACCGGCAGACGCCGATCGTCAATTCCAAGATCAACGAGATCATCGTCAATCCATACTGGAATGCGCCCGTCTCGATCGTGCGCAAGGACATCATTCCGCTGATGCGGAAAAATCCCGATTATCTCAAGAACAGCCACATCCGCCTGTTCGCGCCCGATGGCAGCGAAGTCGATCCGATGAATGTGGACTGGTCGACCGACGACGCCGCCAAGTACCGTTTCCGCCAGGATCCCGGCTCGGAAAACGCCATGGCCTCGGTGAAGATCAATTTCCCGAGCCCTGACGGCGTCTACATGCACGACACGCCGCAGCAGAGCCTGTTCGGCAAGATGTTGCGTTTCGATTCCTCGGGCTGCGTGCGCGTGCAGAATGTGCGCGACCTCGTCACCTGGATCCTGCGTGACACGCCCGGCTGGGACCGCCAGCATTTCGAGGCGGCGATCAAGACCGGTGAAAACACGCCGATCCAGGTCACCAATCCGGTGCCGGTCCACTTTCTCTATCTCTCGGCCTGGTCGACCGGTCCGGGTGTCGTGCAGTTCCGCGACGACGTCTACGCGCTTGACGGCAACAACGAACTGCAGATCACGTCTGCGCTGTAAGCGTTTGATTCTTATCTAAAAAGGCCGCCTCTCAGGGCGGCCTTTTTATTGATTGGGTGCCGCGGCGTTTTCACGGGACGGGCGGCTGGACGGATCGGCCGGC
Source organism: Mesorhizobium sp. M0227 (assembly GCF_040321855.1). Lineage (NCBI taxonomy): Bacteria > Pseudomonadati > Pseudomonadota > Alphaproteobacteria > Hyphomicrobiales > Phyllobacteriaceae > Mesorhizobium > Mesorhizobium sp. M0227. Next base: position 235,691 of record NZ_JAMYSJ010000006.1, read on the forward strand.
TTTGCGCATGGTCGGCGGAAAGCCTGGAACCGGACCATGGAAGTCGCCGTCTTCATTCTGGTCGTGCTCGTCTTCGTGGCGCTTTCCGGCGCTCTGGTTCGCCTGGTGCGGGTGCCGTTGCCGGTGCTGCAGATTGCGATCGGTGCCGCGCTCGCCTGGCCGGTGCGCGGCATCCATGTCGAGATCAATCCGGAACTGTTTCTGCTGGTGTTCATTCCGCCGCTGCTGTTCGGCGATGCCTATGGCGCACCGAAGCGTGAACTGATGGCGCTGCGCGGACCGATCCTGGATCTGGCCATAGGGCTGGTCTTCTTCACCATCGTCGGCTTCGGCTACGCCTTGCACTGGCTGGTGCCGAGCATCCCGCTGGTGGTCGCTTTTGCGCTTGCCGCGGTGCTGTCGCCGACCGACGCGGTGGCCGTGTCCTCGATCGTCGACAAGAATGTCGTTCCGGCGCGGCTGATGCACATCCTCGAAGGCGAGTCGCTGCTCAACGATGCTTCGGGCCTCGTCATGTTCCGCTTTGCCGTGGCAGCGGCGCTGACCGGCAGCTTTTCCTTTGTCGCGGCTTCGCTCAGTTTCCTCTATGCCGTGGCTGTCGGCATCCTGATCGGCGTGGCGGCGTTGTTCGTCGCCGCCAAGCTGCTGCAACTGCTCAACCGCATCGGCGGCGTGCCGGCCGAGGCGCAGGTGCTGGTGATGGTCCTGCTGCCCTTCATCGCCTATCTCGGCGCCGAGCATGTCGGAGCTTCCGGCATCCTGGCGGCTGTCACCGCCGGCCTGCTCACCGGCGGCTCCGGCGTGTTTCGCTTCCTCGGTGTCTCGGCGCGCATGCAGACGATGTCGCTGTGGACGACGCTTTCCTTCGTTTTCAACGGCGCTCTCTTCATCGTGCTCGGCCTGCAGCTTCCCGACATCATCCGCCATGTGCCGCCGGAACTCATGAGCCTGCACCCGATCATCCAGCCGATCGCGACCGTCATCGCGCTGACGCTGTGCCTGATCGCGTTGCGCTTCCTGTGGATCTGGGTGGGCGATATCGCGGCCGGCATCGCCGCGCGTCTGGGCAAGCGCAAGGTGGAGCCGTTCGGGTTGGGCGTGCGGCTTGCCGGTTCGGTGGCCGGCGTGCGCGGCGCCATTACGCTGGCCGGCATCCTGTCACTGCCGCTCGCCATGCCGGACGGCTCGCCGTTTCCGGCGCGCGACCTGGTCATTTTTCTGGCCGCCGGCGTCATCATCTGCTCGCTGGTCATCGCCAGCCTCGCTCTGCCGACGATCGCCAGGGGACTGGTCGAGCCCGGTGAGGATGCCGGCGCCGCCGAGGAGCGCCTGGCGCGCGTCGGCGCCGCCAAGGCGGCAATCGCGCGCATCGAGAGCATTGCCGGAGCCGCTGATGATGAGGGAGGCGATGTGCCCGGCGCCAGGCTTGCCGCTGCCGACAGCATCGTCGCTGGCTACCGGCGCCGCATCGCCGCCTCGGACGAAGCCGATGAGGCCCGCGCTGAGGCGCGCGAAGCCGGAAGGCTGGAACTCGAGCTGAGATTTGCGGGCATCGAAGCCGAGCGCGAGGCCGTACGCGCCATGTTTCGCCGGGGCGAGATCAACGACCACACGTCGCAGGCGCTGTTTACCGAGATCACGCTCACCGAGGCCTTGCTGAGAGGCCGCAAGGCGAGGAAATAGCGACCTGAAGGCTTCGCTGGCGCAATCCGGCCAGCAAATTTCGCGCCGCAAACGTGGCGGGGCGAAAACAACTGTGTTAATGGCCCGGCAAATGCAGGTCGCCCAAAAGTGTGCAGCGGTTTTGGGACAACGACTTGCATAAATCGAAAATTGCCCCCGAACCCCGAGGATTTCAGGCCATGGCAACAGCAGCGGCAGTGTCGAACAAATTCGAATCCTTCTTCGAAACCACGCTGGCCGATGCCGATCCGGAGATTTTCGGCGCCATCCGCAACGAACTCGGTCGCCAGCGTCACGAGATCGAGCTGATCGCCTCGGAAAACATTGTTTCCCGCGCGGTGCTTGAGGCGCAGGGCTCGATCATGACCAACAAATATGCCGAGGGCTACCCGGGCAAGCGCTACTATGGCGGCTGCCAGTTCGTCGACGTGGCCGAGGAACTGGCCATCGAGCGCGCCAAGAAGCTGTTCGGCTGCAACTTCGCCAACGTCCAGCCGAATTCCGGCAGCCAGATGAACCAGGCGGTGTTCCTGGCGCTCTTGCAGCCGGGCGACACGTTCATGGGCCTCGACCTCAATTCCGGCGGCCATCTGACCCATGGTTCGCCGGTCAACATGAGCGGCAAATGGTTCAAGGTCGTCTCCTACGGCGTGCGCCAGGACGACCATCTGCTCGACATGGACGCCATCGAGAAGACCGCCCATGAGACCAGGCCGAAGCTGATCCTGGCCGGCGGCACCGCCTATTCGCGCGTCTGGGACTGGAAGCGGTTTCGCGAGATCGCCGATGCGGTCGGCGCCTATCTGATGGTCGACATGGCGCACATCGCCGGCCTGGTCGCCGGCGGCGTGCATCCGTCGCCGCTGCCGCATGCCCATGTCGTGACCACCACGACGCACAAATCGCTGCGCGGCCCGCGCGGCGGCATGATCCTGTGCAATGACGAGGACATCGCCAAGAAGATGAATTCGGCGGTGTTCCCAGGCCTGCAGGGCGGCCCGCTGATGCATGTCATCGCCGCCAAGGCTGTCGCTTTCGGCGAAGCGCTGAAGCCAGGCTTCAAGGTCTATGCCGAGAGCGTTGCCGCCAACGCCAAGGCGCTCGCCTCAAGCCTCAAGGAGACCGGTCTCGACATCGTCTCCGGCGGCACCGACAACCATCTGATGCTGGTCGATCTGCGCCCGAAGAACGCCACCGGCAAGCGCGCCGAGGCAGCGCTCGGCCGCGCCAACATCACCTGCAACAAGAACGGCATTCCGTTCGACCCGGAAAAGCCTTTCGTCACATCCGGCGTGCGTCTCGGCACCCCGGCCGGCACCACGCGCGGCTTCGGCCAGGCCGAATTCCGCGAGATCGGCAAGCTGATCGCCGAAGTGCTGGACGGTCTCAAGGTCGCCAATTCCGACGAGGGCAATGCCGCTGTCGAAGCTGCGGTCAAGGCCAAGGTCGTGGCGCTGACCGATCGTTTCCCGCTCTATCCCTATCTCGGCTGACGCGATAGGAAGTCTTACCGCCTGCTGCAACCACAAGCGTCGTTGCAGCAGGCCGGGGCGGCCGGCAGGAGCCTTGATGATGCGACCATTTCGTTTCGCCGACCTTGGCGCCGTTGGCGCTCTGGCCGCTTTGATCGCCGTGCCTTTCCCCGGCATCGCCTTGGCGCAAACCGCCCCTGCTCAAGCCGCGCCCGCGCAACCCGCACCTCAGCCCGAGCCGGCGGCGCCCGCCCAGCCGGCACCCAAGCTCGAAACTTTCGGCAGATGGTCGACCCTGGTCGACGAGGTCGACACCGGTGAGGATCTGCGCAAGACCTGCGCTGCCTCGACCGCCTTTATCGGCGCGGGCGGCGTGCCCGGTACCTTGACGCTCGTCATCACGAACGGCGATGCACTGCCGCCGGATGCCTACCCGTCCGTAACGATCGCCGTCGACAACAAGGATCTGCCGGCCGGCAAGTCCGTCGCCGCCACCTTCGGCGACGACAAGGGCCGTGTTGCCGCAAAACTCCATTCCGATGGCGCCGTCAACGGCCGGCTCAGCTGGACCGTGGACAACCAGGCCAAGACCAGCCTGGCGCTCCTGCGCGCCATGCGGCGGGCATCGGTGCTTGACGTCTCCTTCGGCGACGCGCCGGTTGGAAGCATATCCATGGACGGCTTCACCAAGGCCTATCGCAGTCTCGGCACATCATGCGGATTTCCGACCGCCGACGTCGATCCCTGAAGACATCGGTACGCTGTGCGGCCGCCTGGCGAGGCTGGCAATCCTGCTTGCGCCTCGCTATCTCTGTGCGACGAGGGGCTCTGAAGGGCGATTGTTGGCGACACTTTGCCATCGCTGCAAAAACCTCTAAGCCTTTCGCTTCACCAGATTCGCCAACCAAAGGCTTCTCCATGCGCTGTCCCTATTGCCAGTCGGAAGATACGCAGGTGAAGGATTCGCGCCCCGCCGAGGATGGCGCGGCGATCCGCAGGCGGCGCGTCTGCCCCGATTGCGGCGGTCGCTTCACCACCTTCGAGCGCGTGCAGTTGCGCGACCTCGTCGTGGTCAAGAAATCGGGCCGCAAAGTACCCTTCGACCGCGACAAGCTGCTGCGTTCGGTGGAGATCGCCGTGCGCAAACGCAATGTCGATCCCGAGCGCATCGACCGCGCGGTGACCGGCATCGTGCGCCAGCTCGAAAGTTCCGGCGAGACTGAGGTTGCTTCGGGAGAAGTCGGCCGGCTGGTCATGGAAGCGCTGAAATCGCTCGACGATGTCGCCTATGTGCGTTTCGCCTCGGTCTACCGCAATTTTCGCGAGGCCAAGGATTTCCACGAACTGCTGGGCGAGCTCAAGGGCGACGAAATCAAGGGTGAAGAGGAAGCCAGCTGAGCATGACTGCAAGCGAACAGGCCGCCCTTGATCGCCGCTTCATGGCGGCGGCACTCAGACTGTCGCGAAAAAATGCAGGGCGCACCGCGACCAACCCCTCCGTCGGCACGCTGATCGTACGCGATGACGGCAATGGCCCGATGATCGTCGGCACCGGCGTCACCGCTGTCGGCGGCCGCCCGCATGCCGAGACCGAGGCCTTGGCCGAGGCCGGCGACCTCGCGCGCGGCGCCACCGCTTACGTCACGCTGGAGCCTTGCGCCCATCACGGCCGCACGCCGCCTTGCGCCAATGCGCTGGTCAATGCCGGTGTCGCACGCGTCGTCGGTGCGGCCAGCGATCCCGATTCGCGCGTATCCGGCAAGGGCTACGCGATCCTGCGTGCCGCCGGTGTCGAGGTGGTCGAGAAAGTGTTGGCCGAGCAAGCCGCCGAGCAGATGGCCGGCTATTTGATCCGATCATTGAGAAAACGCCCAGAAGTGATTCTCAAGCTTGCGCTTTCCAGCGACGGCAAGATCGGCAGGGAAGGCGGTGGGCAGGTGTCGATCACCGGAGATATCGCGCGCCGCGAAGTGTATCTGATGCGGGCCGAGGCGGATGGCATACTGGTTGGTATCGGGACGGCCCTTGAGGATGATCCGGCCCTGACGGTGCGTTTGCCGGGGCTGGAGAACCGTTCGCCTGCCCGCATCGTGCTCGACCGCCAGATCCGGTTGCCGGAGGCCTCGAAGCTGGTTTCGGGCGTCGACCGGGTGCCGCTCTATGTCGCCGCCTGCCTGGAGGCCGATCCGCTGCGGCGGGCAGCACTCGAACGCGCAGGCGTGCGCTTCATCGGCACTGAAACACATGAGGGCGGCATCGCTCTGCCGGAACTGCTCGAGGATCTGGCCGCGCTCGGCATGGGCAGCGTGCTGGTCGAGGGCGGCGCCAAGGTGGCGAGCGCCTTCCTGGCCGATGGGCTGGTCGACCGCATTGTGCTGTTCCAGGGGCCGGAAGCGATCGGCGACGACGGCATTGCATCGCCGATCGACGCCGACCATATCCCGGCAGGATTTCGCAAACTGCGCGACATGCGTTTCGGCGAAGACAGCTACGCCGAGTGGATAAGGGATATCTGATGTTTACCGGGATTGTCACCGATGTCGGCACTGTCGCTTCCGTCAAGCCGCTCAGGGAAGGGGTGGGGTTGCGCATCGACACCGCCTATGACCCGCAGACCATCGCCATCGGCGCCTCGATCTCCTGCGGCGGTGTTTGCCTGACAGTCACTGCCTTGCCCGACAGCGGCTCGAACGCGCGCTGGTTCGAGGTCGAGGCTTGGGAAGAGGCGCTGAGGCTGACGACGGCCTCGGGCTGGAAATCCGGCACCAAGGTCAATCTGGAGCGGGCGCTGAAGATCGGCGACGAACTCGGCGGCCACATCGTTTCGGGCCATGTCGACGGCATGGCCGAAATCGTCGAGCGCAAGGATGAGGGCGAGGCCGTGCGCTTCACGCTGGAGGCGCCGCGCGACCTGGCGAAGTTCATCGCGCCCAAGGGCTCCGTCGCGCTCGACGGCACCTCGCTCACCGTCAACAAGGTCGAAGGCACGCGCTTCGACGTGCTTTTGATCCACCATTCGCTGACCGTGACCACCTGGGGCGAGCGCAAGGTCGGCGACCGCGTCAACCTCGAGATCGACACCATGGCCCGCTATGCGGCGCGGCTGGTGGAGGCGACGAAAGAGGGGCTTTGATGACCAAGGACAGGGTGAATTCCACGCAGGAAGACAAGTTGATGCGTGAGGTGCAGGCCGATGTGAACACCGAAGAGCACTCGCAACTCGATCTGTCCGTCAACGACAGCAGAGTCTTCGTTGAAGCCTTGATCAATCCTCGATCGGTGAACGATCGTCTGCGCGATACCGTGCGTGGCTACCGTCACAATACAGGCGTATGAGCACTGGAAACCAATAAGTTCTGCGGACCTTCGGCAACGTGGACAATCTTCCGCTTGCGATGAACCCGGCTTCGGCCTAAGTCACCGGCAACTCCCCGGAGACTTTTATGGCTGGTACATCCCAACACGGCAAAGCCTTCATTCGTCCGAAGGCGAAGGCGCATCTGCTCATTGTCGAAGCGCGCTTTCACGACGACCTTGCCGACGCGCTGCTCGATGGCGCGACAAGCGCGCTCGATGAAGCGGGCGCGACTTATGATGTCGTCACCGTTCCAGGTTCGCTCGAGATCCCCGCGGTGATTACCTTCGCGTTGGACGGCGCGACGGAAGGCGGCACGAGTTATGACGGCTTTGTCGCGCTCGGCACCGTCGTCCGCGGCGACACCTATCATTTCGACATTGTCGCCAATGAATCCAGCCGCGCGCTCATGGATTTGAGCGTGCAGGACTCGGTCTGCATAGGCAATGGCATCCTCACCACCGAGAACGACGCACAGGCGTGGACGCGGGCCAAGCGCTCGGAGGGTGACAAGGGTGGTTTCGCGGCGCGTGCGGCGCTGACCATGATCGCCCTCAAAGAACAATTGGGAGCGCGATCGTGAGCGAACCCGCTTCGCCCGGCCAGCCTGCGGTGCGCCACGCCAACAAGCGCGGTGCTGCCCGTCTGGCCGCCGTACAGGCGCTCTACCAGATGGATGTGGCCGGTAGCGGCGTCTTCGAGATCACCGCCGAATACGAGGCGTTTCGCCTTGGCAAGGAAGTCGACGGTGCGCTCTACCGCGAGGCCGATGCGCAATGGTTTCGCGCTATTCTGGCGGGTGTCGTCGAGAACCAGAAGACCATCGATCCGATCATCCGCCAGGCGCTGACCGAGGACTGGCCATTGTCGCGGCTCGATTCGACGCTGCGTGCCATTCTGCGTGCCGGCGTCTACGAGTTGATGAAGCGCGAGGATGTCCCCGTCGCGGTCATCGTCTCCGAATATGTCGACATCGCCAAGGCCTTCTACGAGGAGGACGAGCCGAAGCTGGTCAATGCCGTGCTCGACCGTGTGTCACGCCGGGTGCGTGGCGAAGGGCGCGGCAAGGACGCATCATGACGGCCATCGCCTTCGAGGCTGGTCAGGAGGCGCGCCGCACCGCTTTGATCCTCGCCGCCTCGCAGGCGATCATCGGCTCGGCGGCCCCCATCGCCATCTCCGTGGGGGCGCTGGCCGGGCAATATCTGCTTGGTCCCGACAAATCATTGGCGACAGCGCCGATCACCGGCTTCAACATCGGCGTGGCGCTCGGCGCGCTGCCTGCGGCGGCTATCATCCGTAGTATGGGCCAGCGCGGCGGTTTCATGACCGGCACGATCGTCACGGCGCTCGGTGGCCTGATCGCCACGCTAGCGCTTTTTCAAGGCAGCTTCTGGCTGTTTGCCTTTGGCTTGCTCACGATCGGTGTCGGCGGCGCCTTCGTCCAGCAGTTCCGCTTCGCCGCCGCCGACAACGCACCGCCTGAATTCAAGGCGCGCGCCATCTCCTTCGTGCTGGCCGGCGGCATCGTCACCGCCATCCTCGGACCGCAGATCGTCATCTTCACCCGCGAATTGCTTGCGCCGGTCATGTTTGCCGGTTCGTTCGTCTCCATCCTGCCGCTGGCAGCGGTCGGCGCCATCATCCTGTCGTTCCTGCGGCTGCCGGCGAAAGCATCCGGCAAGGTGGAGATCGCCGACAGCGACGCCAGGCCACTGGCTGAGATCGTCACGCAGCCGCGTTTCGTCGCCGCGCTTTTCTGCGCGGTCGGCAGCTATGCGCTGATGAGCTTCGTCATGACGGGCGCACCGCTGGCCATGGTCGGTTGCGGCCTGTCGGAGAACGACGCGACGCTCGGCATCTCCTGGCACGTCATGGCGATGTTCGCGCCAAGCTTCTTCACCGGCTCGCTGATCCATCGCTTCGGCGCCGAACGCATCGTGGCCACCGGCCTGATCCTGCTCATCGGCTGCGCCATTGTCGCTCTGTCGGGCCTGGCGCTGTGGCAGTTCTGGACGTCGCTGATCCTGCTAGGCCTTGGCTGGAACTTCGGCTTCATTGGCGCGACCGCGATGGTGGCCGCCACCTACCGGCCGTCGGAAAAGGGCAAGGTGCAAGGCTTCCACGACTTCGTCCTGTTCGGCTCCGTCGCCTGCGCCTCGCTGATGTCGGGCATGGTCTACAACGCCTGGGGCTGGGAGATGCTGAACTGGATAGTCTTTCCGGTCACCGTCCTGTGCTTCGTGGCGCTCGGCGCGCTCAAGCTGACGAGCCTGCGCAAAGCCGAAGCCTGATCCATCCGCCGTTTCACCTGACACGGCGCTGTCAGCACGATGTCGGTCGAATTTACCGCTCCGGAACAAAAATATTGCGTCTGTACCTATTGTTATGAAACCGTGTGCCCCGACTGGCCGTTGAAGCCATGCTCATATGCGGTCACCGCGTTTCGGTTCATAGCAAGGGGTTTCACAATGTTTTCAGTCAAGTTTCTGGCCAGCGCCGCATTGGCGCTCGGCGTCACGGTGGCTTCCGCCAATGCCCAAGTGGTTGTCTCTTCCAAGATAGACACCGAGGGCGGCGTGCTCGGCAACATCATCCAGCTCGTGCTCAACGCCAACAACATCAAGACATCCGACCGTATCCAGCTCGGTGGCACGCCGGTGGTGCGCAAGGCGATCACCGCCGGCGAGATCGACATCTATCCCGAATACACCGGCAACGCCGCTTTCTTCTTCGAAAAGGCCGACGACCCGGTCTGGAAAGACGCCGCCAAGGCCTATGAAACGGCCAAGAAGCTCGACTACGACGCCAACAAGATCGTCTGGCTGTCGCCGTCGCCCGCCAACAACACCTGGGCGATCGCGCTGCGCAAGGAAGTCGCCGAGACCAACAAACTTGCCACGCTCACCGACTTCGGCAAATATATCGCGGGCGGCGGTCAGGTGGTGCTGGCGGCTTCCGCCGAGTTCGTCAATTCGGCGGCTGCACTTCCGGCTTTCCAGACCACCTATGGCTTCACGCTGAAGCCGGACCAACTGATCACCCTTTCGGGCGGCGACACGGCAGCAACCATCGCCGCGGCCGCCAACCAGACCAACGGCGCCAATGCAGCCATGGTCTACGGCACCGATGGCGGCATCGCACCGTCCGGCCTCGTCGTGCTCGACGACGACAAGGGCGTGCAGCCGGTCTACCAGCCGGCGCCGATCATCCGCGAAGCGGTGCTGAAGGAACATCCCGAGATCGAGACGCTGCTGAAGCCGGTCTTCGCCAAGCTCGACCTCGTCACGCTGCAGGAACTGAACGGTCGCGTGCAGGTCGGCGGCGAGCCGGTCAAGGGCGTCGCCGAGGACTTTTTGAAGAAGAACGGGTTTTTGAAGTAGTCAGTGACACCGGTGCAAGGCACCCCCCTCTGGAAGCTGCTGATCTCCCCCCTTGCGGGGGAGATGTCCGGCAGGACAGAGGGGGGTGCTGTCCCGCCGACCTCTCAACCCGTCAAAGGTGCGTGCCTCGACAGGGTTGCTTCTGAACAAGCCGACACCCGAAAGTTGGCGATCCTTCACACCCCCCTCTGGCCTGCCGGCCATCTCCCCCGCAAGGGGGGAGATCGGATATCGCGTCGGTTTTCGCCAATCCCCAAAGAAAGCTGCGCGATGTGGCAAATCGCCCCTCATGAGGGGCAACCATGACTCCCCGCTTCGACAAGCTCGGCGTGGTCATCGCCGCGATATCAGCCTACGCGGCTTTTGCCGCGCCCTTTGCCACGTTCCGTGCCAACCGCATCGTCCCCGGCCAGGCGCGCTCGATTCTCGAGGCGCTGCCGGCAACGACCGGGACGCTGCTGCTCGCCATCATTGTCGCCGCAGCACTCATCGCGCTGTTCAAGACACCACTTGTGCTGCGCCTTGCCGCCAGCGTGATGGCGCTTGCCGCGCTCGCGCTGCTGATCGGTGTCGCCGGAACATTTCTCACGCCGGCGGGCAACACCTTCGCCAGAGTTTCGCCAGCCTCCGGTTTCTGGATTCTGATCTTTGCCTTCACGCTTTTGCTCGCCGACGTGCTGACAAGGCTGAACCTGTCGCCATTGGCGCGGGTTGGCGTGCTTGTGGTCGCGGCTTTGGCGATCGGGCTGCTGTTGATTTCGGGAAGCTGGGACAATCTGTCGATCCTGAAGGAATATTTCAACCGCGCCGACAGCTTCTGGGCAGAGGGCTCCAAGCATGTAATGCTGGCGCTAGGATCGCTGCTTGCGGCGGTGGTCGTCGGCTTACCACTCGGCATTCTCTGCCATCGTGTCGAAAGTCTGCGCGCCGGCGTCCTCAACGTGCTCAACATCATCCAGACCATTCCCTCGATCGCGCTGTTCGGCCTTTTGATCGCGCCGCTCGGCTGGGTTGCCGCGCATGTGCCGGGAGCTGCCGCGCTCGGCATTCGCGGCATCGGCACCGCACCGGCTTTTGTGGCGCTGTTCCTTTACTCGCTGCTGCCGGTGGTGGCCAACACCGTGGTCGGTCTCGCCGGCGTGCCGCGCGCGGCCAATGACGCGGCGCGCGGCATGGGCATGACCGACAGGCAGCGCCTGTTCGGCATCGAGTTTCCGCTGGCTTTTCCTGTCATCCTCACCGGCATCCGCATCGTTTTGGTGCAGAACATCGGCCTCGCCACCATTGCCGCGCTGATCGGCGGCGGCGGTTTCGGCGTGTTTGTCTTCCAGGGTGTGGGTCAGACGGCAATGGACCTTGTGCTGCTCGGCGCCGTGCCGACGGTCGCGCTCGCCTTTGCCGCCGCCATCATCCTTGATGCGGTGATCGAAATGACCGCCACCAAGCGCAGGGTTGAAACGGCATGATCGAGATCGAAGGCATCACCAAGCGCTATGACGCGACGACCGTGGTCGATGACGTGTCGATGGTCATCGAGCCGCGCACCATCGCCGTCATTGTCGGCACGTCCGGTTCCGGCAAGACGACGCTGCTGCGCATGATCAACCGGCTGGTCGAGCCGACTTCGGGCATCATCAAGCTTGACGGCGCCGACAATCGTTCGCTGCCCGGTTACGAGCTGCGCCGCAGCATCGGCTACGCCATCCAGGGGCACGGCCTGTTTCCGCATCGCACGGTGGCACAGAACATTGCCACCGTGCCGGTGCTGCTTGGCTGGGACAAGGACCGTATCAAGGCCCGGGTCGACGAGCTGATGACGCTCTATCAGCTCGATCCCGAAGCCTTCGGGCCTCGCTACCCGCACGAACTGTCCGGCGGCCAGCAGCAGCGCGTCGGTGTTGCCCGCGCACTCGCCGCCGAGCCCAACGTGCTGTTGATGGACGAACCGTTCGGCGCCCTCGACCCCATCATCCGCACCAAGGCGCAGGAAGATCTGCTGGCGATCCAGAAGCGCTTCGGCACCACCATCATTCTCGTCACCCACGACATGGAAGAGGCCGTGCATATGGGCGACAAGATCGCGGTCATGGATGCCGGCAAGCTGGTGCAATACGCCAAGCCGGCCGAGATCCTGGCAAAGCCGGCAAGCGCCTTCGTCGAGACCCTGGTTGGCGCCAGCGAAAGGCCGTTCCGGTTGCTGTCGCTCGGCCGGGTCCGCGATGCCGTGGAGAAGGGCTCCGCCGAAGGCGAGGCGATCCCCGGCGATGCCAGCCAGCGCGACGCGCTGGCCGAATTGCTGTGGTCGGGCCGGCCGGCGCTGCCGGTCACAGGCACCGACGGCAAGCCGCTTGGCCGCGTGACCGTCGACGGGCTGGTGAAGCGCGCAGCGAGGCCGGCATGAAGGCCTGGCTTCCATCGCTGCTCAGGCTAGCCTTGGTGGTGCTGCTCGTTGCCTTCGTCACCAATCCCTCATGGTTCGAGCCGCTGCTGAAGCCGCTGACCGAGAACAATGCGCCGGTGATCTACAACCAGGGCAGCCTGCTGACGCTGACCCTGCTGCACTTACGCACGGTTCTGATCGCCACCGTGGCAGCAACCGTCGTTGCGGTGGCGCTTGCCATCCTGGTCACCAGGCCGGCCGGCGCCGAATTCCTGCCGCTATCGCGCAGCCTGGTCAACATCGGCCAGACATTTCCGCCGGTGGCGGTGCTGGCGCTTGCGGTGCCGGCCGTCGGCTTTGGCGAGAAGCCGACGCTGATCGCCCTGTTTCTCTACGGCCTGCTGCCGATCTTCGAGAATGCGCTGACCGGCCTGACGACGCTGCCGGCCAATGTCGTCGAGGCGGCGCGCGGCGCCGGCATGACCGGTTGGCAAAGGCTCACCAAGGTCGAGCTGCCGCTCAGCGCCCCGATCATTCTCGGCGGCATCAGGCTGTCGGTGGTGATCAGTCTTGCCACCGCGACCATCGGTTCGACCGTGGCAGCCAAAACGCTGGGCGAAGTGATCATCGCCGGGCTGTTGTCCAACAATCTCGCCTTCGTCCTGCAGGGCGGCCTGATCGTGGCAGCCCTTGCCGTGCTGGTCTATGACGGTCTATCGGCGATCGAGCGCTACACGGCGCGCCGCATGGGCCGGGAGACCGAGTAGCCGCGTCTTGCGTCAAGGCCAATTTCAATCGATCTAATAGGAGAGTGCTAACGGCAGCCGCCGCTTGGCCCCAACCATTTAGGCGAAAGCCGGGCAAAAACCGAACAATATCTTGACGTTCGCAGCCCTGTTTCGCATACACCGCTGCGAAGAGGCGGATTCCGTGCACGGAATCCGGTCTTTGTCTCAACGGCCCAGGGAGGGGTTCTTTTGGGCCATCAATCGAGGAAAATCCGGCAATGACAATTATTTCCGCCGTCATCGCCTGCGGCCTGCTTTCAATCCTTTACGCCATCTGGGCGACACGTTCGGTCCTTGCGGCCGATCAGGGCAATGCACGCATGCAGGAAATCTCCGCGGCTATCCGCGAGGGCGCACAGGCCTATCTGGCGCGTCAGTACACCACCATCGCCATCGTTGGCGTCGTCGTCCTCGTGCTCGCCTGGTGGCTGCTGTCCATCACCGCCGCGATCGGCTTCCTGATCGGTGCAGTGCTTTCAGGCGCCGCCGGCTTCATCGGCATGCATGTCTCCGTTCGCGCGAATGTTCGTACGGCGCAGGCCGCATCGAACAGCCTCGCTGCCGGCCTCGACATCGCGTTCAAATCGGGCGCCATCACCGGCATGCTGGTTGCTGGCCTGGCCTTGCTCGGCGTTTCGATCTACTACCTCATCCTGACCCACTTCATGGGCCTCCAGCCCAATGACCGCATCGTCATCGACTCGCTGGTCTCGCTCGGCTTCGGCGCATCGCTGATCTCGATCTTCGCCCGTCTCGGCGGCGGCATCTTCACCAAGGGCGCCGACGTCGGCGGCGATCTCGTCGGCAAGGTCGAAGCCGGTATTCCCGAAGACGATCCGCGCAACCCGGCCACCATCGCCGACAATGTCGGCGACAATGTCGGCGACTGCGCCGGCATGGCCGCTGACCTGTTCGAAACCTATGCGGTGACCGTTGTCGCCACCATGGTTCTGGCAGCCATCTTCTTTGGCGGTACCGCCGTTCTGGGTGCAGCCATGCTTTATCCGCTCGCTATCTGCGGCGCCTGCATCCTGACCTCGATCGTCGGCACCTTCTTCGTCAAGCTCGGTTCCAACGGCTCGATCATGGGCGCACTCTACAAGGGCCTGATCGTCACCGGCCTGCTGTCCATCGTCGGCCTCGGCGTCGCCACCCATGTCACCCTCGGCTGGGGCGAGATCGGCACCGTCGCCGGCATGGTCATCACCGGCAAGAACCTGTTCATATGCGGCCTGGTCGGCCTCGTGGTGACCGGTCTCATCGTGGTCATTACCGAATACTACACCGGCACCAACAAGCGCCCGGTCAACTCTATCGCCCAGGCGTCGGTCACCGGTCACGGCACCAACGTCATCCAGGGCCTTGCGGTCTCGCTGGAATCGACGGCGCTGCCGGCGATCGTCATTGTCGGCGGCATCATCTCGACCTATCAGCTTGCCGGCCTCTTCGGTACGGCGATCGCCGTCACGACGATGCTCGGTCTTGCCGGTATGATCGTTGCGCTCGATGCCTTCGGCCCGGTCACCGACAATGCCGGCGGCATTGCCGAAATGGCCGGCCTGCCCAAGGAAGTGCGCCAGTCCACCGACGCGCTCGACGCGGTCGGCAACACCACCAAGGCGGTGACCAAGGGTTACGCCATCGGTTCGGCCGGTCTCGGCGCACTGGTGCTGTTTGCCGCCTACTCTAACGACCTGAAGTTCTTTGCCGCCAATGGCGACAAATATCCCTACTTCCAGGGCATGGGCGAGATCTCCTTCGATCTCTCCAACCCATACGTCGTCGCTGGCCTGATCTTCGGCGGTCTGATCCCGTATCTGTTCGGCGGCATCGCCATGACGGCCGTCGGCCGCGCGGCGGGCGCCATCGTCGAGGAAGTGCGCAAGCAGTTCCGCGAGGATCCGGGCATCATGGCTGGCACCTCGAAGCCGAACTACGCACGCGCGGTCGACCTGCTGACCAAGGCGGCAATCAGGGAAATGATCATCCCGTCGCTGCTGCCGGTGCTGGCGCCGCTCGTCGTCTATTTCGGCGTGCTGCTGATCTCGGGCTCGAAGGCGTCCGCCTTTGCCGCCCTTGGTGCCTCGCTGCTCGGCGTCATCGTCAACGGCCTGTTCGTCGCCATCTCGATGACCTCTGGCGGCGGTGCCTGGGACAACGCCAAGAAGTCCTTCGAAGACGGCTTTGTCGACAAGGACGGCGTCAAGCATCTCAAGGGTTCCGAGGCGCACAAGGCTTCGGTGACCGGCGACACGGTCGGCGATCCCTACAAGGACACCGCTGGCCCGGCCGTCAACCCGGCGATCAAGATCACCAACATCGTCGCGCTCTTGCTGCTGGCCGTGCTCGCGCACGGCTGATCAAAAGCATCCACTCGAAAACAGAACCCGCGGGAGCGATCCCGCGGGTTTTTTGTTGAAGCGATGACAACGTCGACCCTTCAGCGCTTCGCTTCGCCTGGGTCCTCCAGTGCGTGGTGTGCAAGCATCTCATCCAGGCTCGGCTCGCGTTTCCTTGGCCACGGCCACACCGGTGACCGATCCCCGTAACAAAAACCCGCAGGATCGCTCCCGCGGGTTTTTGGTCGCCTGAGATGATGAGGCTTCCGGAATGAAAGCCGAAAGGAATTAGACGCCGCCGCCCGGAATGCTGGGTGCCAGCTTGCTGGCACCGTTGATGATCTGGCTGAGGAAGTTCTGGTCCTTGCCGCCGGTCGGTGTGGTGCGCGAGATGAAGTCGAACATCTTGCCGTCCTTCATCCCGTAATTGGCGATCTGGGTGACGCGGCCATCGGCGCCGAAATAGACCGCCAGCACATGCTGGTCAATCAGCCGTGGCTTGTCGAAGGCGACGTAGCGCTTGCGCGTCTGCGAAATGTAATAGAAGGCCTCGTTGTCGAAGGTCGCGGTCGTCGACGGCGTGCCGAGCGCCAGAAGCACCTGCTCGCGGCTCGAACCGACCGGCACCAGGTCGATTGCCTGCTGGTCTATGACGTAACCTTGCGTCAGCGTCTCACTTGGGCTGAGGTCGCCGATCATCTTGGAGGTGTGGCAGGCGGACAGTGCCGAAACGATCATCAGCAGCGAGATCGCGCCGGCGGGCCTGGACGAGAAGGTCGACTTGAAATTCAGCGCGCGCAACAACAACTCCATTAGCTGGCCGCAACTTGCGCTGGGCCGCGAAACCGGTAAACCAGCTTGCTTGCCGATGCAACAAGCCCACTTCAACAAACGGTCCCCAGGAGACCATCCCCAATGTTCCAGCGCTTTTTTGGCCGCGAACGCTACGCCAACCGCGCTATCACCGAGGCGCTTTACGCACAAATCGTGGCGGCGGCGCGGCAGACCGTGTTTTATTCCCACTGGAATGTGCCAGACACGCCGCTTGGCCGTTTCGAGATGCTGTCGCTGCACATGTTCCTGTTCCAGCACAGGTTGCGCGGGGAGGGCGGTGCGGCGCAAGAGGTCGCCCAGGTGCTGATCGACGAGTTCTTCCTCGACGTCGACCATTCGTTGCGGGAATTGGGCATTGGCGACGTGGGCGTGCCCAAACGCATGAAAAAGCTGGCAAAGATGTTTTATGGCCGAACCGCTGCCTATGACGATGCCCTGAAAAGAAACGACCATGAAGGGCTGACCGCGGCTCTTGCCCGCAATGTCCGGCCCGACGCGGGCGCCTGGCTGGAAGCATCGCTGCTGGCCAACTATGTTACCGACGCGCGCAGTCATCTGGCCGCGCAGACATCCGAATCGATTGTCTCCGGCACGCTGACCTTTCCCGCCGCCAAGGAGGTTGAACAATGAAGCATGTTGACCCGCAAAGCCCGGTCTCCTTCCGGGCAAACGTTACGCGCCTGCCGCAGAAGGGCCTGCCGCTGGTTATCGAGGCCGATGCCGCGCAGCGTGCGGCACTGGCCGAGGAGCACGGGCTGATTTCGGTCGAATCCTATCGCGCCGAGCTTCTGGTCGCGTCGTGGAAGCGCAATGGCGTGAAGATAAGCGGTCGCGTCGAAGCCGACATCACCCAGGCCTGCATCGTCACGCTCGAGCCTGTCGAGGCGCATATCGACGAACCGGTCGAAGCGCTGCTGCTGCCCGAGGATTCCAAGCTTGGACGGCAGGGTTTCGATGGTGGCGGCGAGATCCTGCTCGACGCGGAAGGCCCTGACAGTCCAGAGACATTTTCCGGTGACACGATCGATGTCGGGGCAATCGCCGAACAGTATTTCGGGCTCGCCATCGACCCCTATCCGCGCAAGCAGGGCGCATCGCTCAACACCGGCAGCGAGAACGAACCGGCGGAGAATGAATTTCAGCAAAAACTGCGATCCTTGCTGGGAAAATCCTGAAAAGCTCGCCCGCGACGGAAAAGTCGGTTGTGCGGCAGCCCAAAACCGTTATTTTCGCCGAACCTTCGCGGTCGCTAAAGCGACCTGCCGCCTAACCGTGAGATAAATACCGCGTGATCAGGATTTCCATCGATGCCATGGGCGGCGATCACGGACCAGCCGTGGTCATTCCAGCGCTCATGACGGTCGCGACCCGTCGTCCCGACATCCGCTTCGTCATCTTCGGGCGTGAGGAGGTCGTGCGCCCGGAGCTTGCCAAATTTCCCAAGCTCGCCGAGATCAGTGAATTCTTCCATTGCGAAATTGCGGTCAGGATGGACGACAAGCCGAGCCAGGCGCTGCGCCACGGCCGCTGGAAGTCATCAATGTGGAAGGCCGTCGAAGCGGTCAAGGCCGGCACGGCCGACGCCTGCATTTCCGCCGGCAACACCGGCGCGCTGATGGCGATGTCGAAATTTTGCCTGCGCACCATGGCCACCATCGATCGCCCGGCGATCGCAGCCCTTTGGCCGACATTGCGCGGCGAAAGCGTGGTGCTGGACGTCGGCGCGACCATTGGGGCCGATGCACAACAGCTCATTGATTTTGCCATTCTCGGCACCGGCATGGCGCGCTCGGTCTTCGGCATAGCCCGGCCCAGCGTCGGCCTGCTCAATGTCGGCGTCGAGGAGATCAAGGGCCAGGAAGAGGTCAAGGAGGCCGGGCGCATGCTGCGCGAAGCCAACATGGCCTCGATGAACTATCACGGTTTCGTCGAGGGTGACGATATCGGCAAGGGCGTGGTCGACGTCGTCGTCACCGAAGGCTTTGCCGGCAACATCGCGCTGAAGACGGCGGAAGGCACGGTGCGCCAGATCGGTGGCTATCTGCGCGCCGCGATGAGCCGGACTCTGATGGCCAGGATCGGCTATATCTTCGCCAAGGGCGCCTTCGATCGCCTGCGCGAAAAAATGGATGTCGGCCGCTCCAATGGCGGCGTTTTCCTGGGGCTGAGCGGCATCGTCGTCAAAAGCCATGGCGGTGCTGATTCTGACGGGTTCGCCGCCGCGATCGAACTCGGCTATGACATGGTCCGCAACAACCTACTCGACCGCATCGAGGCCGATCTAGACCTGTTTCATGCGCGCAACCCGCGTGCCCTGTCAGCTAGGAAATCCGACGTCGTCACCGACGCAAAGGAATAGGAAAGAACTTTGATCAGATCAGTCGTGCGCGGCACGGGCGCCGCGCTGCCCCGCCGAATCATGAAGAATGCCGATTTCGAAGGCATGGTCGAGACCTCTGACGAGTGGATCGCCCAGCGTACCGGTATTCGCCAGCGCCATATCGCTGGTGACGACGAGACCACGGCTTCGCTCGGGGAAGCAGCGGCACGTGCCGCACTTGCCAATGCGGGCCTCACGCCCGCCGACATCGATCTGATCGTGCTGGCGACCTCGACGCCAAACAACACATTCCCGGCCACCGCCGTCGAGATCCAGAACCGGCTCGGCATGCATCACGGCTTTGCCTTCGACCTGCAGGCGGTCTGTTCGGGCTTCGTCTATGCCGTGACCACCGCCGATCTCTACATCCGCGGCGGCCTGGCCAAGCGTGTCCTGGTGATCGGTTCGGAAACATTCTCGCGCATCCTCGACTGGAGCGACCGCTCGACCTGTGTGCTGTTCGGCGACGGCGCCGGCGCCATGATTCTGGAAGCAGGCGAGGGGGCGGGCACGATCGCCGACCATGGCGTTCTGGCGGCCAGCCTGCGCTCCGATGGCACGCACAAGGACAAGCTTTTCGTCGACGGCGGGCCGTCGACCACGGGTACGGTTGGCCATCTCCGGATGGAGGGTCGCGAAGTCTTCAAGCATGCGGTCGGCATGATCACCGACGTCATCGAGGCGACGTTCGCGCAAGCCGGTATCTCGGCCGATGATCTCGACTGGTTCGTGCCCCACCAGGCCAATAAACGAATTATTGACGCTTCCGCCAAGAAGCTCGGGATAGCTGAGCAAAAGGTGGTGGTTACGGTCGATTTGCACGGTAACACCTCGGCTGCTTCCGTGCCGTTGGCGCTGTCGGTGGCCGTCGCCGACGGCCGCATCAAGAAGGGCGATCTCGTCCTCCTGGAAGCGATGGGTGGCGGCTTCACCTGGGGCGCTGTCCTGGTTCGCTGGTAAGTGCCGAACGGTCCAGTTTCGGTCCTTGACCTTGACGGATCAATTACTTAGGCTCTGCCGTTGTTGTGCCGAATTTTATGTTTTGAGCTGATGGGACGGTCGCATGGGGGGAAAGACACTTACGCGCGCCGACCTTGCCGAGGCAGTTTACCGGAAGGTCGGCCTGTCGCGCACTGAATCGGCCGAGCTCGTCGAAGCGGTGCTGGATGAAATCTGCGAAGCCATCGTGCGCGGCGAAACGGTGAAGCTGTCGTCCTTCGCGACATTCCACGTCCGCTCCAAGAACGAACGCATCGGCCGCAATCCCAAGACCGGCGAGGAAGTGCCGATCCTGCCGCGTCGGGTGATGACCTTCAAGTCGTCGAATGTGCTGAAGAGCCGTATCTTGCGCTCCCATCAGAGCGGCAAGGCCAAAAGCGGCAAGTAGTCCATTGCGCGGTTGAAAACTGCCGCCGCCATGACGCCGGGCTTGAATATTGCTTCATAAACCGCTGAAATAAGCCCCGATTCGGCAGGTAGGCCGGATCATCGTCCAGCGTGAGGATTCGCCCATGGACAAGAGCCCCGACGCCTTTCGTACCATCAGCGAGGTCGCCGAAGATCTCGATCTGCCGCAGCATGTGCTGCGTTTCTGGGAAACGCGTTTCAACCAGATCAAGCCGATGAAGCGCGGCGGCGGCCGTCGTTACTACCGGCCGCAGGATGTCGAACTGATCAAGGGCATTCGCCACATGCTCTACGACCAGGGCTACACCATCAAGGGCGTGCAGAAGCTGTTGCGCGAGAACGGCAACCATTTCCTGGTTGCCATCGGCAATGGCGACATGGCCGCCGTCGAGGCGATCTCACAGCGAAGGCAGGCTGACCAAGTGCCGCTGACGCCGGCGGCCCAGCCGCGTGGCATGGACGACGAACTGGTCGGCCAGCCGCGGGTGAAGCCCAGCCGCCGCTTTTTCGGCCTGGGCAAGAGCGACGAGGACGGTCCGGTGCAGCCGGATGCATCGAAACTCTCGCGCGACAACAGGGCCTTGCTGCAGGAGGCGCTGTTCGACCTCCTGGAATGCAAGCGCCTGCTTGACCAGGTGCGCTGACCGCAGCCCGACGCGACATCGATAGTTCGAAACCGGAACCCGTCTTCCGGTGAGGCGTTACGTTTCCTTCTGCAAGTGAAGGAAACACATCATGGCATCATTTTCGACCCTCTCGGACATCGATCTCGACAGGCAGGTCGCGGTTCTCAGCAAGGAACTGGCCAGCTTGAAGAGGGCTGTGGCGAAGCGAGGCGGCGCCTACTACGAGGACGGTCGCGATGCCGCGCTCGACACCTATTCCGATCTTGCCGGCCGCCTGCACGATGCCATGCCTGCAATCCGCAAACAGGGCAGGGTGATCGAGAAGTCGGCCCGCGACCATCCGGCGGCTGCCGCCGCGGTGGGCCTTGTGGTGCTCGGTCTTGTCGCCAGTCTGCTGTTCAGCCGGCGCTGAATTCTAAAACCCAAATCCCACAGATACGAGCAAGAAGAAGTGACGGCTCGCCCTAAGGTGATCCGTCATTTTCCTTGCGATCGGCCATGTCTGTTGTCGCTCCGGCATCTGGCGAGGAGCGTGTCGGCATAGAGGCGCCCAGCACCTCTGTGTCGCCGGCGCAGGAATGCGGATTGGTCAAGCCGCCAGGGCCGCTCGATTTCGCCGGTGAACGCCGGATTGGTGGTGGTGCCATAGCCAGCGCCGGGATAGACGACGATCTCACCGGCGTCGCGCATTGGATTTGCGTGAATTGTCGATCCGCGATCGAGCCTCGCGGGGCGGAGTAGCCGGCCTTGGACAGGAAGCCAAGGCCGGTCTTCTCGGTGGCGGTCTGCGGAGCTTAGGCCTTGTTTCCGATCACATGGTGGTGGTGGCGGTGATGATGGTGGTGGCGGACATGGTGGCGATGATGATGGTGGTGACGATGATGCTTTGCCATCGGGGCGGCATCCGCACTCGTCGCACCGATGACGGGCACCGTGAAAGCCAATGCAACTGCAAGCCCGAGGGCCGAGAGAAGGGACTTCTTCATGGATCGTTTCCTTTTGTTTCGCGGGCGTATGGATCGGGGCGATAGCCCGGCCGCCGCGAATGGAATTACGCGCCTGAATTTTTTCGTCAGTATTTCCCGATTGTAGAATTTTGTTTCTGTACTGTTTCTGCCCAATTCAGCCTCCCGCCACCAAGCACGGCAAGATCGAGAGGCGGCCATTGGCCGCCTGTCCCACTACATCGGCGGCACGACGCCGTTGTTTCCGACCACGACGCGGCTGGCGCTCAGCGCGCCGTCACTGCCCCGCTCAGCGGTGACAAAGACCGTCGCACCCGGCTTGAGGTCGGTCGGCGTCGCCGGCGCGAAGGTCACGACGGGCGTGGTGTCGGGGATCGAAATCTTCTTGGTCTGGCCATTGTCATAGGTCAGGGTGACGGATCGCCCGCTTATATCGGTAACGTCGGCGACGGTGCCGTTGGTCATCCGGCTGTTTGGCTGCAGGTCCCAGGGACGGTCGCCCTCGCCAGTGCCTTTCAGCGCGGCCGGAAAGACCACCACCTCCAGGGCGCCGCTGCCGCCATCCGCTTTCGAAACGGAGGCAATGCCGAGGAAATCCCCTTGCTTGATTTCTTTTGCCGAGGCGTTGGCGACGCCCGAGATCTTCCAGCCGGCCTTGAGCTTGATCGCGTCGGTATCGCCCTGGCGGGTTTTCACGGTGAGCAGCGTGGGCTCAAAACTGACCACCGTGCCGCGCACACGCAGCGCGTCGGCGGCACGGGCGGCGTCCGCGCCGGTGAGGGAAAGGCTGGAAATCGTGCCGAGCACGACCATGAATGTCTTCAAGTTCATTGCAAAAAATCCTTCCGGGAACGAGCTGGCTGGAACCGGATGGTTTCACGCCAGCGACCCGGAGATAACGAATGGGCGCGGCGAAACTGCCGGCAAAAGCCCGATCAGGCCTTCAAAACAACTTGATCGCGACGTGTACGCGAGAGGGCCGCGCCAGGCGCCTGGTTCACGATCCCGTGACGGCCCTTTTGGCTCTTGGCAAATCGCCGGCGAGAGGGCATCTTCCCGACCGTCTCAGGCAACACTCCTCATTTGATCAAACTCTTTCAGTCATGGAGTTGCCAATGCCCCATAATGCGAAAAGCGAACCCCTCTCCGAACCGGCAACCAACGGGAGCGGGCCAGATTACAATACCCTCAGAGCGATGCGGGAGACCCGCGGTTACAGCGTGGAAGAGCTCTCCCTGACATGCGGCCTGGCGGTGGACGAAATTGAGGATATCGAAAGCGGCAGAGTGACCGACCCGTCGAAGCTGCGTCGTATTGTGTCCGCGCTTCACCTTCCCCAGGAGGCTCTGATCACCCCGGCTGCGCCGACGCCGGCGGCGCAAGGTCGATCGCTGGCGTAGATCCGCACCACGCATTCCAGAGAACCCGCCAAGGCCCCTTGGCGGGTTTCTTTGTACCTGCCGCAGCGCTTTGCTTCAGCCTGGCACTTGCCGATCTGTCTATCGCACGTGCCTATGCGTGCCGCGGCCCTGGCTGCTGGACCGTAATCCGCCCTCCACAACGTTTTTGAACCGTCGGTTTTTCGATATGAGCCTGGAATCCGTTCGTGCCTTCTTCGCCGCCCATGCGCCGGACATCCATGTCATCGTCACGCAGGCGAGCTCGGCGACGGTGGCCCTGGCGGCCGAGGCGCATGGCGTGCTGCCGGCCCAGATCGCCAAGACGATCTGCCTGCGCGTCGGCGACCGCACCATGCTGGTGGTGACCAGCGGCATCGCCAGGCTGGACAACCGCAAATTCAAGGACCAGTTCGGCGGCAAGCCGCGTATGCTCGACGCCACCGAGGTTGTCGAAGCAACCAGCCATCCGGTCGGCGGCGTCTGCCCGTTCGGCCTGCCGGCGCCGCTGCCGGTCTATTGTGACGTGTCGCTGCGCGAATTCGACGAAGTCGTGCCCGCTGCCGGCGCCACCAATGCGGCCGTGCGGATTGCGCCGCAGCGCATGGTTGAGCTCATTGGGGCTGAATGGGTTGATGTGTGCCAAGGGTAGAGTTGGCGCCCAAGCCGGAGTTCAAATGGGAGAGGACATGGTTGCCCAGATCCGAGATTTGGCCGGGCTGACCGGGGCATCTGGAGGGGCGGACTTCGGGGGCAAGTCCTGCTTTGAATTGGTCGGAGTGGCCGGATTCGAACCGACGACCCCTTGACCCCCAGTCAAGTGCGCTACCGGGCTGCGCTACACTCCGGACCGGTCGCGATGTATCGTGATAACCCCGTGCGGGTCAACCGAATTCCGCGACTTTTATCCCGCTGCGATTGCCGGTGCCGGCGAGCCCTGCAAGGCAGGCCGCAACAGCCGCTGATGGCTGTATTCCAGCGCGATGGCGCCCCAGATCAGGCCGAGCAGCAGATAGACGTGGCGCCAGTGGTCGATGTCGATGAAGGTGCCGAGCCCGATATTGCCGATAAAGGCGACATAGGCGCACAGGAGATAGGGCTGCCACGGCCGGTCGCGCAGCAGGATGCGGAAGCCGGCTGCTATCGTCCATAAGACGAGCGCGAGGAACGACACGAAGCCGAGCCAGCCATAATCCATCAGCATCTTCAGCCAGATGTCGTGGGTGTCTTCACCGAAGATCGTGCCGAAGACCAGCGGGCCGATGCCGAACGGATGCTCCATCGCCATCTGGAAGCCGATGCCGTAGCGGGCGAAGCGGCCGAGGCGGGCGGTGTCGTAGCTCTGTTCGAGATGGGCGCGGTTGGAGAACATCTCCGACACGCCGGGCAGCTGCAGGATGACGATCATGGCGACGACCAGCAGCGCTAATGCTGCAATCGTCATCACCACCACGCGCAGCCGGAACTTGCCGCTGGCGCTCTGCAGGAACAGGCAGCCGGTGAGCAGGACGGCCGAAACGGCGAACATGCCCCAGGCACCGCGCGAGAAGGAAAAGAAGATGCCGGCGGTGATGATCAGCAGTGGTACCGCCAGCAGCGGCATGCGTGTTACCGGTCCGGTCAAAAGCAGATAGAGCAGATAGATGCCGGGCAGCACCAGGAAGGGGCCGAACACGTTCGGGTCCTGGAAGGCGCCGGCGGCACGATCGTATTTGGTGAACATCTCCGCGCCCGGAAAGGCATGGAAGTAGCCTGCAATGCCAAGCAGCGAGGTGGCCACGGCCGAAACCACATAGGCAATGAAGATCAATCGGTAGAGGCCCGGCTGTACGGCGGTGATCGATGCGAAGAACACCGCGCTGAAGGCGAGAAACAGCGACACGGCGAGATAGAGCGGTGTGTTGGCGAGGTCCGCCATCTGCGTCATGGAGATCATGCCGCCGATGTTCATCGTCACCAGCAGCACCAGCAGCGGCGTGGCCGCGCGGGAAATCCGCAAGCCGAAAAGCGCCCAGATGGCGATCAGCCCGGCCATGTAGAGCTCATAGGGCGCCGGCTCGCTGATGACGAAGCCGGACAGCAGAATGCCGAGGAAGACCGCGCCCGAGGAAATCAGCGCGACCAGCTTGGCGTTGACCGCCGCGCGCGGCAGATCATGGCTGATCGCGCTCAATAGGCGTTTTCCGTGTTGAGCAGCCGGAGCGGCGTGAGGAACAGGATCCGCAAATCGAACAGCAGCGACCAGTTCTCGATGTAATAAAGATCATACTCCGTGCGCATGCGGATCTTCTCGTTGGTGTCCATCTCGCCGCGCCAGCCATTGATCTGCGCCCAGCCGGTGACGCCGGGCTTGACCTTGTGGCGGGCGAAATAGCCGTCGACAACCTCGTTGTAGAGCAAATTATGCGACTGTGCGGCGATGGCATGCGGGCGTGGACCGACCAGCGACAGCGAACCCAGCAGCGAGTTGAAGAACTGCGGCAGCTCGTCGATCGAGGTCTTGCGGATGAAGCGGCCGACGCGGGTGACGCGCGGGTCGTTCTTGGTCACCGTCTGCTTGGCGGTCGGATCGGCCTTGTCCGTATACATCGAACGGAACTTGTAGACCTCGATGATCTCATTGTTGAAACCGTGCCGCTTCTGATGGAACAGCACCGGCCCCTTGCTGTCGAGCTTGATGGCGATGGCGGTCGCCAGCATCACCGGCGAGAACACGACGATGCCGATCAGGCTGAAGACAATGTCGAAGGCGCGCTTGGCGACCGAATCCCAGTCGTTGATCGGCTTGTCGAAGATGTCGAGCATCGGCACCGCGCCGATGTAGGAATAGGCGCGCGGGCGAAACTGCAGCGCGTTGGAATGCGCCGAAAGCCGGATGTCGACCGGCAGCACCCACAGCTTCTTCAGCAACTGCAGAACGCGCGATTCGGCGGTCAGCGGCAGCGATACGATCAGCATGTCGATGCGGGCGATGCGGGCGAATTCGATCAGTTCCGAAATGGTGCCGAGCTTGGGGTAGCCGGCGACGATGGGCGGCGAGCGCTTGTCGCCGCGATCGTCGAAGATGCCGCAGATGCGGATATCGTTGTAGGGCTGCTTTTCGACCGAGCGGATCAGGATTTCCGCCGCCTTGCCGCCGCCGACGATGACGGCGCGCCGCTCCATGCGGCCATCGCGCGCCCAGGCCCGGATCAGCTTCGACATCACCAGCCTGAGGCCGAAGATGAGAACGAAGCCGATGACGAACCAGCTGCCGAACAAAAGGCGCGAATAGTCCTGCGACATCTTCATGACGAATGCCGTCAGCGCCATCAGGGCGAAAGTGCCGGCCCAGACGAGCAGCACGCGGCCGAAATTGGCGATGGGCCGCATCAGGGCGACGATCTGGTAGCAGTCGGTGACGTCGAGCAGCACCACGGCAAGGAACGAGCCCGCTGCGATCGTCACCGGATATTGCCAGGCGAGATAGTTGAAGAACCCGACATAGTGGAAATAGACGGCGAGTCCGGACAGGAACAGCAAGCCGAATTCGACCATGCGCAGGACACCGCTGACCATGATCGGCGACATCGTATCGCGCCGGTACTGCGAGGCGACCTGGCGGGCGACATCGTTCATGCCGCTTGGCGTGTCGCCGTCGGCCGGGCCGTCGAATTTACGCACCGCCTCTGCTGAAAAGCGGCGCGCGGGGTCGATCTCGTTCATGAGGGCTTTCCGCAAGCTTCCCCCCGGTCATAGCAAAAGAGAGCTAAGAAACCCTTGAAACAACGCATGGCTTTGGAACGGCTTGGTCCTGCGCCTACGTGTCGAGCGCGGCGAAATAGGCCTTCTCGATGTCGGCGGCCATCACATCGGCGCCGAAGCGTGCCTTGAGGTTGGCGCTATCGGGCATCAGGTCGCGATAGGCGGCCGGGTCGGCCAGCGCCTGGCTCATCCTGTCCGCGAGCTCGATCGGGTCAGGTCGGATCAGGGCGGGGGAACCGGTGTCGAATATCTCCGGAATGCCGCCGACCGCGGTTGCGATCATCGACTTTCCCGCGGCAAGCGTTTCCAGGACGATATAGGGCATGGCTTCGGCGCGCGAGGGAACGATGATAAGCGCGGCAAGGGCAAAGGCCTCCCTGGCCGGCATCGGCGGCAGGAAGCGGACATGGCGCTCGAGCCCCAGGCGTTTCACTTGCCCGTGGTAACGCGGAAGGTCGTCGCCGTCGCCGACCATCACCGCGGTCAGCGCGCGGCCGAACCGCGGGCCGGCGAGCGCCAATGCGTCGATGAAGATGTCCGGTCCCTTCAGGTCGCGCATCATGCCGATATAAAGCAGGTCGGCTGCGTCCGGCGCGGTGATCACCGGCTCGAATTCAGTGGCGCGCAGGCCGTTATAGACGAGGGTGTTGGGAATGGGCGGCTCGCCTACCTTGTGGCGATAGGTCCGCCGCTCATAGTCCGAGACAAACAGCAGATAGTCGGTGAAGCGAGCCATGAAGCGCTCGAGCGCGAAGAACAGCTTTCCGGTGGTCGTGTTCTCGTCATAGTGGAGCGAGCCGCCATGCGGCGAATAAAGGCGGGCTACGCGAGACCTTGATACCCGCAACAATGAGCCGAACAGACGGGCATAGGCGCCACCCTTGGCGCCGTGCCCATGCAGTACGTCCGGCCGCAATTCCTTGATGATCCTGTACGTGCGCCAGGCCGAGGCAAGGTCGCCGGGACCGACGTGGCGCTGCATCGGCGTGCGATGAATGCCGAGCGCCAGCAAGTCCTTCATCTGCTCGAACAGATGTTCCTCGAACGTGCCGCCTGTCGTCGAATCGCAGACGATGCCGACGGAATGCCCGGCGGCGACCTGCGCCTCGGCCAGGTCGCGCACATGCCGGAAAATTCCTCCGACGGGTGAGCGAAAGCAATGGACGATCCTGAGCCTGTCCGCCACTTGGTATCTGTCAGAACAGACGTTCGCGGACGTAGACCGTATCGCCCGGCAGCAGCGGGTCGGAGGTGACCACGCGGCCGGTCATCACCTTGCCGTTGATGTCGCGGGTGATGTCGACGCTTTCCTGGTTGGCGCGCGGCGTGAAGCCGCCGGCAATGGCGATCGCCTTCTGCACCGTCAGGCCGGGAACATAGGAATATTGGCCGGCGGCACCCACTTCGCCCATGACGAAGATCGGGCGGTAGCGGTCGATCTCGACCGAAACGTCGGGATCGCGCAGATAGCCTTGCCGCAATTTGTCGGCAATCTCCTTTTCCATTTGCTGCGCGGTGTGGCCGCGCGCTGGTATGGCGCCGACAAGCGGGAAGGAGAGATAGCCGGATTGATCGACGCTGTAGGTGTTGGTCAGCCCGTCCTGCTCGAACACGGTCACGCGGACGCGGTCGCCGGCGCCAAGACGGTAGGGCTGATCGAGCACCTCATGGAAGGCGGCCGGCGTCGGCCGGTAGCTGGAACAGCCAGCCAGCATCGATACGGCAAGCAGCGCGCGAAACAGGGAAGCAGTGCTTTTCATGGCCGGACAGGTACCTTCGACTGGTCGCTGCAACGTCGCAGCAACTCTAGGGATCGAGGTCCGTTATCATCCTGTTAGGGTTAATGGCCGGTAAAGGGAGCGGCCGACACGTGGCGCATCGGCAAGAGTTTTTGTGATTTTTGGCGGTTTTGTTTGTCACCCGCCAGTAAACCCTAACGGAAACTTACCACGATCTTAACGGCTGAGTTACCATAGTTGTTTACGGTGCGTGCTGACCCAGTATCGGAGTAGGGATGCATGTCCGTTCAGTCCGCGGCCGCAGATGTCGATGTCGATCTCAGGCAGCTCTTCGCCAGCCTGGCGAGGAACTGGCTGCGTATAGTCCTCGTCGTCCTGTTGGCAACCGGGCTGGCCTTCGCTTTCGCCTCGCTGGCAACCCGGCACTACAAAGCCGAGACGCAGGTGGAGATCGCGCCGCGCGAATCCATCTACACGCGGCCGGCCAGCAACAACAACGACACCGACAAGCCTATTCTCGACGAACAGGGCGTCGCCACCCAGGTCCAGATCATTTCCTCCAACGAAATCCTCAAGCAGGTCTCGCAAAAGCTCGGTCTGGAAAAACTGCCCGAGTTCAATGAAGCGCTCGACATGTCGGCGCTGAGCCGCGCTCTGGTCCTGGTCGGCCTGAAAAGCGACCCGATGGAAATTCCGACGGAAGAGCGCGTGCTCAAGAAAATGCACGAGAAGCTCAACGTCTATGGCGTCGAGAAGACCCGCATCATTGCCATCGAGTTCTCATCGGAAGATCCCAAGCTCGCGGCCGCCATACCAGACGCGATCGCCGCCGCCTATATAGCGGGGCAAGGGGCGGCCAAGCTCGAATCGAACAGCGCCGCGGCGGACTTCCTGGCGCCGGAAATCGCCGACCTGCAGCGGCAGGTCAAGGATGCCGAGGCGAAGGTCGCCGCTTATCGCGCCCAGTCCGATCTTCTGATGGGTGGCAACAATTCGGTGCTGGCCACCCAGCAGCTTTCAGAACTGTCGAGCGAACTGTCGAAAGTGCGCGCCAACCGCGCCGCTGCGGAAGCGACCGCCGACGGTGTGCGCAGGGCGCTGCAGAATGGCGGTTCGCTGGATGCCGTGCCGGAGGTTCTGTCATCGGACCTGATCCAGCGCTTGCGTGAGCGACAGGTCGAATTGCGCTCCAACATCGCCGATCTGTCGACGACACTGCTTGGCAATCATCCGCGCATTCGCGCGCTGAAATCGCAACTGTCCGATCTCGACGCGCAGATCCGCAGCGAGGCCCAGAAGATCATGAAAGGCCTGTTGATGCAGGCCGAGACCGCAAAGGCCCGCGAGAACCAGCTTGTCGCCGACGTCAACACGTTGAAAGCCGCTTCGGCGCAGGCCGGCGAACAGCAGGTCGATCTCGACGCACTGCAGCGCGACGCGACCGCCAAGCGACAGCAACTCGAGCTCTACCTGACCAACTACCGCGAAGCGGCATCGCGCCAGGATCGCAACTATCTGCCGGTCGACGCCCGGATCGCCTCGAAGGCTTCTGTTCCCTCCGAGGCCTATTTCCCGAAGGTCGGGCCGATCGTCGGCGCGGCTTTCGCCGCATCGCTGCTCATCATGGCCATCGTGACGCTTCTGCGGGAGCTGTTTTCAGGCCGCGCGATGCGGCCGGCGAGCGGTTCCCGTTTCGAACGGATCGATGAGGTCGCGATGCCCCATGTGGCGCAGCCGCCGGTCGCCAAGCCTTTTGTCCGCCACGAGCCTGCCATCCTGCAGGAACCCGTCGTTCGCCAGGAGCTGCCTGACCTTGCGGATGAAGCAGATGCGGAGCCCTATGCCGCCGCGATGCCGGCCATGGCCGAGGCGCCGGATGTGGTCGCAATGCCCGATACGGCGGCGACAGAGCAAACGGTTGTCGAGCCCGAACCGGCGCGTTCCACCCTGGGCGAGATCGATATCGAGAAGGCTGCCGAAAAGCTGATCTCCAGCGGTGCGGCGCGCGCCATATTCGTCTCGCCGGAAGGCGACGAGGCGGCTGCATCCGCGATCCTGGTGGCGCGCGAGGTCGCCGACGCCGGCCTGCGCGTGCTGTTGCTGGACCTCACCGCATCGGGGGCCGCCTCGCGGCCGATGCTGGACAGCGGCCTTTTCCCGGGCATTACCAACCTGCTCGCTTCGGAAGCGCAGTTCAGCGACGTCATCCATGCCGATCTGTACTCGGACTGTCACGTCATTCCGGTCGGCACCGCCGATCCGGTTCGTGCCATGCGTGCCGCCGACCGGCTGCCGATCATCATGCAGTCGCTGACGACAGCCTACGATCTGGTCGTGGTCGAGTGCGGACCGGCCGACGCGCAAGGCATCGGCCGTCTGACTGGCGACGCCACCGAGGTCTTTCTCTCCATGCTGGAGGCCGACGATGAGGTGACGCAGGCTGCGGTCAAGCTGATCGAGAACGGCTATCCCGACCTGACGCTGGTGACGCCGCTCGGCCACGAACCGCCCGGCAATCCGGTGCCCGGACGGCGCACTGCCGCCGCCTGAGAGAGCCGCGGATCGTTTGGCGGAGCCGCTCAGCGGTTCGCCCGATCTATCCCAGTTCCAGAGTCGTTACGCCGAACACCCTTTGCAGGTCCAGTTCCGGGGCAGGACCTTTGTACATGCGCGTGGTGGTGAAGGTCGGCGCAAATCCGGCCGCATCGAGCGCAGTTATGAAGCCGGTGTTATCGGCGGGGACGTCGATGTGCAGCTCGCCGCCCTCACAGGCACCGGCCAGTCCCTCCAGGAGTTGCAAAGCGGTTTCCATGTCGTCGGCAAACAGCGGGCCGATCTTGAAGCCGGATCGACAGCGGCGCGCCACACCAAAGCCGGTCACGCCGCGCGAACCGATCGCCGCCAGCCCATGATGCGGTTCCTGCAGCCATCGCTTCAGAAAGGTGCCTCGGGGCGCCGGAAAACAATAGGAGTCATAGGCGATGACATCGGACAGGAGCTGCGTCGTAATCATCCGCAACCCATCGTCCCTGACCGCCGGGCCTGCCTTGCGCCCGGTGAAGCGGATGGTCTCGTAGGCCGGTGCGAAGCCCTTGCGCCGGTAATTGGCCTGCTGCTCGACGACGCCGTCAAGGCCGACGGTCCGGCCAGCGAGCCTTTTCATGCCGGCGTCCCACACTGTCTTGCCGTAGCCCATGCCGCGCATGTCAGGCCGGGAGATGTAGAGGCCGATGAAACCGAATTCGCTTCCATAGGCCACGGCCGAAATTGCCGCGGCCATGTCGTCGCCGACAAAGGCGCCGATGAAGCCTTCGGGGTCCGCCGCCTGGAGCATCGCCGGGTCTTCAAGACCTGGGTTCCAGCCTTCCGCGGCCGCCCAGTCGACGAGAAGCGCCAGTTCCTGCAGGGACAGTGTGCGGATGATCGGCTTCATGGTGTCAGCTATCTTCTTCCGAGGGCGCTGCCTGGCCGGCGGCTTTGCGGCGCAGCACCTTGGTCAGCTTCCAGATCACCGGGCTGTTCTTGACGAAGGCTTTCAGCCGCGCGCCTTGCCGAAGCGTCAGCGCCAGCATGCGGCCCTTCACGGTCAACGGGACCAACACTTCGAAATGCCGCGTTTCGATATCGCACCACAGCCGCTTGTAAGGCTCATCTCCGACCGAAAAGTCATAGACCTCGAAACCGGTCTCGCAGGCTTCCTGGATGTTGTCGAAGAACAGGAAGTCGCCGGGGCTGGCGTGCCCGAGATCGTCCTCGGCGATCGCTCCGAATTCGCAGATCAGGCGTTTGCCCGAGCGGCTTGAACCGGTGATGGCGCGCAGCTTGCCGGCAACCGCAAGTCCGTGCAGCACGAACGAAGGCTTGTCCTCGGCAAGCGCCTGCATGAACAGCGCGCGGAAGAAGCCGCGTACCTGCGCGTCGCCAAAAACATTGGCGATGCCCATCTTGCGGAAGCGGAGCTCCTTCATCTCGAAGAAGGCGTCGAGCAGCGTGTCCACCTCGTCGGGGGTGCGGGCCTCGATGCGCCGATAGCTGCCTACGGCCTCGAATTTCCGGATCTGCGACCGGTGCTTCTTGCGTTTGCGTTTGCCGCTCGCGCGGGAAAGCAGCGCATCGAAGCCGCCGGCGAGATCGACGGCCAGCGACAGATTGGGGCTGGAAAAATGGTCGAGCGATGCGAGCGGATTGGCGACGCCGTCGAGATCGGGCAGCAACCGCTCGAGCGCGACCAGATCGATGTCCGGGCGTGCCTTGGCGATGGCCGCCAGTACCGATCGGAGGGCCGGTATATCCGCCTTGGCCAGCCAGTTCGGGTCCGCGGCGACGAAGTTGCCGTTGGCGTGGCGCCCACCCATGAAGCGGGCGATCCGGAACGGCCCCTTGGAGGAAACTTCCAGCGCCAGCGAAAAAACCGGTTTGCCCTCGGCACTCAGCGTCGCGACGAGCAGGTCCGGTCGTGTCTCGGCCGCCCAGTTCAGGATCCAGGCAGCACTCTGCGCCGGCCCAAACAGAGCCGAGCGGCAGAACTCGGCATAGGCCGCGAGTCCATCCGTGGACGCCACTGAAATCGACAGGCCGGCATGGTCCCGTGGCAAGGCGCGCGACGATGCCTCGGTCGCCGCAAGCCGATTGCCGTCAAATGACGCAGTTGCGTCAACCATACCTCAATCCTTAGGGCGTATTGATCGCGATTTGGGGGGTCGCATAGGCGCATTCCGTGCTTGGATCAGCCTAGGCGCAAAAGGTGAATGAATGATCGACGGCGGGGAGGCAATCCGGAAACTGGCGCTGAACGTCGCCCGCTATACCGGCCTCGCACCGCTGGCCAAGCCGTTCATCGGCGGCATTGGCGCCATCCTTATGCTGCACCGTGTTACCGCGACGCCGGAAAAGCCGGACGGCGTCAACCGGCACCTGAATATCGCGCCCGGCTTCCTTGACGCCATGATCGCCGACATGAAGGCGCATGGCTATGCCTTCGTCTCCATGGACGAAGCGGTGGAGTGCATCAAGGTGGGCGGCAAAGGCGGTCAGTTTGCCACGATCACCGCCGACGATGCCTATCGCGACAACATGGTCGAGGCGCTGCCGGTGCTCGAGAAGCACGGCGCGCCGATCACCATCTATGTCGCGCCCGGGCTGATCAACGGCACAGCCGACCTGTGGTGGGATGTAGTCGAGGACATCGTCAACGCGCGCGATACCTTGACGCTGACGCGGCCGAAGGGTCCGCTGACGATCGATTGCTCGACCCCCGCGAAGAAATTGCAGGCCAATGCACGCCTGCACGCCTATCTCACCTCGGAAGTCCGCGAGGAGGACCTGCAGGCCGTGTTGCGTGACCTGGCTCGCGCAAACGGCATCGACGCCGACGGCCCACGCTTGCGCACATTGATGAGCTGGGATGAAATCCGTCGCATCGCCGCGCATCCGCTGGTGACGATCGGCGCCCATACGATCAACCACAGCAACCTGAAGCGGCTCTCCGAAGCCGATGCCCGGCACGAGGTTGGCGCCGTGCGCGCCATGTTGCAGGCCGAACTGGGCGAAATGCCCCGCCATTTCGCTTATCCCTATGGCTATGCCAGCGCCGTCGGCTGCCGCGAAGTGGGCTTTGCCCGCGACGCCGGCTATACCTCCGCCGTGACGACGCGCCACGGCGTGCTGCGCGCCGAGCATGCCGGGTTCCTGCACGCCTTGCCGCGCATCTCCGTCAACGGCCGCTACCAGAGCCTCGCCCACATCCGCACCATGCTGTCGGGCGTGACGACGCCGCTCGCCAACGCCGGCAAGATGGTCGTCACCATCTGACGCTGGCGTTTTCGCCTAGCGCTTGGCTCTCGGCTCCAGCATCAGCCACTTGATGATGCCCATCGCCGGCAGCACCCAGAGCAGGCCGCTGAGCAAGAAAAAAAGGAAATGCACCCACGGACCCGACTCCGACAGCCGGGCGACCGCGAAGATCGATGCGACCAGCGCATAGACAATGACCAGCGCCACCAGCAGAAACATTCCGATCAGCTTTTTCAGGCGCAGGGGCATGGTGGTCTCCTGATCGAGCATGCCGGAATTCGCACAGGCGGCCTGGCCGGCTCAAGGGGTATTGGCCTCGCATAGGCCTTGAGGCGAGACTGTGCAACCGGTGAGACGCGGCGCGACGGCGTGCCGCGCCGTATGGTCTTGCCAGCACGGGTGCGATGGTCCACCAATCCGCCAAATCAACCTGCCGGGACAAGATCATGGCTGCCATATCAGCTGCCGCGCCATACGTTGCCCGCGACCGCGACCTGCATAACCGGGCGCTGCTGCGCGGCTGGCTCTATGTGGTGCTTCTGGTGCTGTTTGCGCTGGTGCTGGTCGGCGGCGCCACCAGGCTGACCGATTCCGGCCTGTCGATTACGCAGTGGAAACCGATCCACGGCGTGATCCCGCCGCTCAACGACGCCGAGTGGCAAGAGGAATTCCAGCTCTACCAGCAGATCCCGCAATATGCCGAGCTCAACAAGGGCATGAGCATCGAGGCCTTCAAGTCGATCTTCTGGTGGGAATGGGCGCACCGCATCCTGGCGCGCAGCGTCGGTCTGGTCTTTGCATTGCCGCTGCTGGTTTTCTGGGCGACGCGCCGCATCGAGCGCGGCCTGGGCCCGAAACTCGTGGGCATTCTCCTGCTCGGCGGCCTGCAGGGCGCCATCGGCTGGTGGATGGTGGCTTCAGGATTGGTCGACCGCGTCTCCGTCAGCCAGTACCGGCTGGCGACCCACCTGACGCTTGCCGCGCTGATCTTCACCGCCACCATGGTGGTCGCGCGCGGACTGGCGCCGCATTCCGAGCCTGCCGCCGATGGATCGACGCAGAGGCTGGCCGGCTTCATCGTGCTGCTGGCGCTGATCCAGATCTATCTCGGCGGCCTGGTCGCCGGGCTCGACGCGGGCTTGAGCTACAACACCTGGCCGTTGATGGACGGCAAGATCATCCCGGGCGATCTGCTGATCCTCGAGCCGGCATGGCGCAATTTTTTCGAGAGCCCAAAGACGGTGCAGTTCGTCCATCGGCTTGGCGCCTACACGGTATTCGTCGTGGCGTTGTGGCACGTGATCGCCACGCGCCGGCGGCTGCCTGAAACAACGCATGCGCGCCGCGCGACGCTGCTGTTCTTGGCTGTGCTGGTGCAGGCCTCGATCGGCATCGGCACGCTGCTGATGCATGTGCCGCTGCATATGGCGCTGACCCATCAGGGATTTGCGCTCATCGTCCTGGGGTTTGCAGCCGCCCATTGGCGCGGCACCAAGGGCGCCTATCCCTTGCCGCACGAAATCGCACGCAGGGCCTGACCTCGAACCGATCGGGCCAACTACATCCAGAATTCGTTTGTAGATGTCGTCTTCTCGCCATCGAATTCCGCCTGCCGCAACGCCGCGGCGGATGGTGCGGACTGGTCCTGAGCGGCTTTGGCTACCTTGTCGGCGGCCTTGAGCGCATCAAGCCTGGCCTGGGCCGTGGCGATATCCTGCTGCACCTGGGCAGCCTTTACCTGATCCGTGATCGCCTTGGCCTGGTCTTCCAGGTCCTGGATCTGCTTTTCGAGCGCGGCCTCCTGAGCCGCATTGCTCGATGAGCTGGACGAGGAATACTGGGTCGCCTGTGACGAACCCGAAATCGCGCTGACCATGACAAATCCCGAAGTGGAGCCGAGACCAGTCTGTAGCCCATCGCGGTGAACAAGCGGTTAGCACCGCGCCGTTGCCCGTGCGATCAGAAGCTTGCCCGCACCGCCCGGATCGCCTCGGCGATCGACAATTCGCGGCTCTCCTCGACCTCATTGTCGTCCTCATGATGCCAGGACGCCGACAGGCACCCATAGGCAATGGCATGATCGAGGATGGCCGGCGGTGTCTGGCCCAGCGTTCTGGCAAAGATCCCGGCCATGTGTGCGATCCGCTCCGGGTCGAGGCAGAGCTCGTCCCGGTCGAGCGGGTTGTAGAACATGTTCGCGGCGTCGAAGCCGGGGTCGCCGAGAACGCCCTTCGGATCGATGGCCAGCCAGCCG
Organism: Mesorhizobium sp. M0227; assembly: GCF_040321855.1. NCBI lineage: Bacteria > Pseudomonadati > Pseudomonadota > Alphaproteobacteria > Hyphomicrobiales > Phyllobacteriaceae > Mesorhizobium > Mesorhizobium sp. M0227. The sequence goes on from NZ_JAMYSJ010000006.1 coordinate 272,230, forward strand.
CGCGGCCCGTGCAGGATGTTCTCGTGATGCAGGTCGCCATGCAGGGGCCTGATATCGTGCGGATTGGCCAGCAGTCGATCGGCGATGATGGCGGCCTCGACATAGAGGCTGTCATGGCCCGAATCGCGGTCGATTGTCGCCTTCTTGAACAGGCTTGAAAACCGTTCCCGGAGCGGCTGAAGCTCGGGCGGGAAGGGGTCTTTCCCCTGTGAAAATAGTTTCGCCATCACCTCGGCCGCGATTTCGGTGGCGGCGTTGTCGCCCTGTTGGTCGAGCACCTGCTCCAACAAGGTCTCACCGGCATATTCGAGCAGCATGCTGTGGCCGTCGCGGCCGAGCAGGCGCACCGCGCCTTCGCCGCGTCGCCAGGCGAGATAATGCTCGCCGCGCAACTCGTCGGCGACATCGTCGAAAGGCTTGAGCGCCTTGACGATCGCCGGCGAGCCGTCTGCGCGCAAAACCTTCCAGATGCGGCTCGAAAAGGTCTCGGCAATGAGTTCGGGCGCGCTGACGTTCCAGCGCACCGGAAAGGCGGGCGTGTCCATCAGAGGCCGAGCATCAGGTCCATGTTCTGCACGGCGGCACCGGAGGCACCCTTGCCGAGATTGTCGTAGACAGCCAGCAGCAGGGCCTGCGCCCGTTTGTCGTTGGCGAAGACGTAGACCTTCATCCGGTTGGTGCCGTTGTAGATCTCCGGATCGATCTCCGGCACGCGCTCCGAATGCGCATAGGGCGCCACCTCGACCAGGCCGCCCTTGATGGCGGCGAAATGGTCGGCAATCGCCGCATGCAGCTCCGCACCGGTCGGCACATGGTCGAGACCGCCAAGCTGCAACGGCACCACAGTGATCATGCCTTGCGCGAAATTGCCGACCGCCGGCTGCATGATCGGATCATGCGACAGCCTGGCATAGGCCCTCAATTCCGGCACGTGCTTGTGCTGAAGGGTGAGGCCGTAGGGCAGGAATTCCGAGGCGTCCTCGCCCTTGGCGACATAGTCCTCGATCATCGGCCGTCCGCCGCCCGAATAGCCCGAAATGCCGTTGACGGTGATCGGGAAATCGGCCGGCAGCAGGCCGGCGGCGACCAGCGGCCGCAGCGTGGCGATCGGTCCCTGCGGCCAGCAGCCGGGGTTGGCGACGCGTTTTGCCGAGGCGATCGCCTTTGCCTGGTCCTTGTCCATCTCGGCGAAACCATATGCCCAGCCTTCAGCCACGCGATGCGCGGTCGACGCATCGATGACTTTGGTGGTGTCGTTGGCGATCAGCGAGACGCTTTCCTTCGCCGCATCGTCGGGCAGGCACAGTATCGCGACATCGGCGGCGTTGAGGAACTCGGCGCGTGCCGCCGTTTCCTTGCGGCGCTCGGTCGGGATGGAAATGATCTCCAGATCACTGCGCTCGGCAAGCAGCGCCCTGATCTGCAGGCCTGTGGTGCCGTGTTCGCCGTCGATGAAGATTTTCGGTTTCATGGGTTGATCAAATTCCTTGATATTTCAAGACTATATGCCCTGACCTTGAATCACTGCGGCACCATTGTGGTTGCCGTTGTTCAACTCTTCAAGCCGGGCCTTTCGCTCAGCCAGCAGGCCGAGATATTGCATAGCCACCATCGAGCCGGCGATCGCCGTTATATCGGCGTGATCATAGGCCGGCGCAACCTCTACGACATCGGCGCCGACAATATCGACCTGGTTGAGTTGACGCAGCGTCGACAGGATCTTCGCCGAGGACGGCCCGCCGGCAACTGGCGTGCCTGTGCCAGGCGCATAGGCCGGATCGAGGCAGTCGATGTCGAAGGTGAGATAGGTCTTCTTGCCGCCGGTGCGGTCGACGATGGCGTAGGCGATATCGGACGCCCGCATCTCCTCGATTTCATGGCCATGGAGGATCTTGATGCCGAACGTGTCGGGCGCATGGGTGCGGATGCCGATCTGGATCGAACGGTCGGGATCGATGATGCCTTCCTTGACGGCACGGCCAACGAAGGATCCGTGGTCGATGCGCTTGCCGTCGTCCGGCCAGGTATCCTGATGGGCGTCGAACTGCACCAGTGCGAGCGGACCATGGATGGCGGCATGCGCCTTGAGCAGCGGCCAGGTGACGAAATGGTCGCCGCCGAGCGTCAGCAGGAAGGCGCCGGATTTGAGGATCTTGGCCGCTTCGCGCTCGATCGTGCCGGGGGTCTTCTGGTGATTGCCCGAATCGAGCAGGCAATCGCCATAGTCGACGACCGCCAGATGCTCGAACAGATCGCGTGAAAACGGATATTGCGGGTCGTTGTCGAGGATCGCCGAGGCGCGGCGGATGGCCTGCGGCCCGAAGCGGGCGCCCGGCCGGTTGGTGACGGCGGCATCGAAGGGAATACCCCATACCACAGCATCCGCGCCCTTCACGTCCTTGGTGTATTTGCGCCGCATGAACGACAGCGCGCCGGAATAGGTCGGCTCGAACGCGGCGCCCGTTTTGGAACGGGCGGTGAAGGCGTTGTCGATGTTGTTGTTCGCCATTACGGATCCTCGTTTTTCATCGGGTTGCAACAACTACAGAACCGGCACGGAAGATGCCAGTCACAGCTTGGCGAGACGGAATGGCGCTGCCCGAGTGCCACGGCAAGACAGGATTGTATCATCATGACGCAGACCGCGTTTCTCAACCCCACCCGTGCCGCGGCGTCGACCCACACCGGCACGGTCGCCGGTGAACGCTTCCTGGTGCTCGATTCGTGGCGTGGCATCTGCGCGCTTCTGGTGGCGCTGTTTCACTTTCCGACCGCTTCGACGATTTCGCAAAGCGCCTTCATCGGTTCGTCCTACCTTTTCGTCGACTTCTTCTTCGTCCTTTCCGGTTTTGTCATCGCCAGCAGCTACGGCGATCGGCTGAACCAGCCGGAACAGGTCGCGCGTTTCGCCCTGGTCCGTTTCGGCCGTATCTACCCACTGCACCTTCTGATGCTTGCCGCCTTCGCTGGCTTCGAGCTGCTGCGGCTGATGCTGCCGCAATTGCACGGCACCGGGGCTGCGCCCTTCACCGGAGGCTTCGACCCTGGGAGTCTGCTTGCCAATCTTCTGCTGCTGCAAGGTGTCGGCTTCGAGGATCAATTGACCTGGAATGCGCCAAGCTGGAGCATTTCCGCCGAGTTCTTCGCCTATCTCTTGTTTGCCGGCGTGGTCTTCGTCGCCGGCGCGCGCGCCTGGATATGGTTCGTCGCCGCCGCCGCCACCGCGCCGCTGTTCCTGCTCGGCTTCTCGACCCATCATATGGATGTGTCCTTCGATTTCGGCTTCATCCGCTGCCTGTACGGCTTCTCGCTCGGCGCCTTGCTGGCCTGGTTTCAGCATGATTCCATTGCAGGCGCGCGACAGGTCCTCGCCAGGAATGGCCCGCGGATGGACTGGACCCTTGCCGAGATCGTCATGGTGGCCGTCATCGTGCTTTTCGTTTCGCTGGCCGGCGGCAATGATTTCGGCATCGCGGCACCCCTGGTGTTCGCGCTGGCGCTGTTTCTGTTCGCCCATGAAGGCGGCTGGATCAGCGCCTTGCTGAGGGCGCCGTTCATGCTGACCCTCGGCGCGCTGTCCTACTCGATCTACATGGTCCACATCTTCGTCCAGGCGCGCATGATCAACGTCGCCGGGCTCGTCGAGCGCAAGCTCGGCCTCGGCCTGATCGGCGACTTCACGCTGCGCGGCCAGCCTGCCACCGGCTTCGGTGCCGGCTGGATGGGAGCGGTGGCAATCGCCGTCATGCTCGCCGCCACCATTGCCGCCTCCTGGATCACTTGGCGCCTCATTGAGATGCCGGCCATGGCGTGGTTCCGCAGGCTCTCAAAACGCATCTGACGCGCACTCCCCGCGAACAACCGCTAGCCGGCTTCGTTCACCTGGATGTCACGAGGGTCGCCTATCCCGATTTCGATCCGGCAAGGAGCGATTCTCGATGCGGACCATCTGGCTGAGCCTTCTGTTTTCCTCGGCACTTGCGGCCTTTTCTGGCCAGTCATTGGCCGGCGAGACCCGCGCCAGGCAGATTCTTGACCGCTTCGAGCACGCCAACCAGTGGCGCGACCACGTCATGGTGGTCGCGCATCGCGCCGGCAGCATGCAGGCGGGCAAGACGCTCTACGCGGAAAATTCGATTGCCGCCGTGGAGGGGGCGATCGCGATGGGCGCAGAAATCGTCGAGGTCGATATCAGGCGCTCGAAGGACGGTGAGTTCGTCGTCATGCATGACAGCTGGCTCGACCGCACCACGACCTGCAAGGGCGAGGTGGTCAAATACACACTGGCCGAACTGAAGACCTGCAGGCTGGTGATCGAGGGCACCGGCGCCGTCACCAATGAGACGGTTTCGACGCTGCGCGAGATGCTCATGGCAACCAGGGACAGGATCCTCATCAACCTCGACAACAAGCTCGACGTCGGCGACCTCTCGGGCATGATCGCGGTGGCTCGCGATCTCGGCTTGGCCGAGCAGGTCATCGTCAAGGAGAATTTGTGGAACCAGGCCAGGATCACCACGGTTAAGGCCGCCATGGCCGCTATCGGCGGCGGCTTCCAGTTCATGCCGATCATCGCCGATGATGCGGTGCGTGATGCCGGCTTCGCCCGGACGGTCGACCATGCCTTTTCGCCGCGCGCGATCGAGCTCATCAACTGGCGGGCAGGCGCCGACACGCTGACCGAGACCGGCGGACCGTTGTTCAGCACACGCATGCGCGCGGCCGCGGTGAGGGGAAACTGGCATATCTGGGCCGACACCTACGCCATCGCTGGCAAGCCGGGCGGCTTCCTTGCCGGCGGCCGCGGCGACGAACTGGCCGTGCAGGCCAGCCTGCCGCGCGAAAGCTGGGGTTTCTGGGCCGATCGCGGCGCCACCATCATCCAGACCGACGAGCCGAAGGCGGCCATTGGCTGGCTGGCGGTGAACGGTTTTCGCGTGCCTTATGCGAACGAGGCGCGGCCCGTTGAGCCGGCGAATACGGCGAGTATCAACTAAGCGGCGGCTGCAGCAGCCAATCTCCCCCCTTGCTGCGGGGGAGATTGGCTAGCCTCAGGCCGCCTTAGCCATCCCATCCAACTCCCCCAGCACATCGTCCGAAAGCTTGAGTTCGGCAGCAGCGAGGTTTTCCCGCAAATGTCCGACCGACGATGTGCCGGGAATCAGCAGGATGTTGGGCGAGCGGCGCAGCAGCCAGGCGAGCGCAACCTGCATTGGCGTGGCGCCGAGGCGCGCCGCGATTTCCGACAGGGTGGAGGATTGCAGCGGGTTGAAGCCGCCGAGCGGGAAGAACGGCACATAGGCGATGCCGTCGCGGGCAAGGTCGTCGATCAGGGCGTCGTCGCCGCGATGCGCAAGATTGTACTGGTTCTGCACGCAGACGATCTCGGCGATCCCGCGTCCTTGCGCGATCTGGGCCGGCGTCACGTTGCTCAATCCTATGTGCCTGACCAGGCCCTGTTGTTGAAGCTCGGCCAGCACGGTGAGCGGCGCTTCGATCGATCCCTCGGCTGGACCATGGGTATCGAACATGATGCGTAGGTTGACGACGTCGAGCACATCGAGCCCGAGATTGCTGAGATTGTCATGCATCGCCTGGGTCAGCGCTTCGGCAGAAAAGGCCGGCAACCACGATCCATCCGCGCCGCGCCGGGCGCCGATCTTGGTGACGATGACGAGATCGTCAGGGTAAGGTGCCAGTGCTTCGCGGATCAAAAGGTTGGTGACGTGCGGACCGTAGAAGTCGCTGGTATCGATATGGTCGATGCCTTGCGCAATCGCCTCGCGCAGCACGGCCAATGCCGTGTCATGGTCCCTAGGCGGTCCGAAAACGCCGGGACCGGCGAGTTGCATGGCGCCGTAGCCGAGCCGCTTCACGGTATGACTGCCGAGCTTGAAGGTGCCGGATTGTTGGATGTTGGACATGATTGATCTCCTTTGAGGAGGCAGAGATAGGCGCTGCCCAACCTCGTGATAATCCGGTACAATCCACACAGGCCGTGCGGAATGGCGAACAATGATGGACCTCAGCGATCTGAACGCCTTCGTGGCGGTGGCGCGCGCCGGCGGTTTTCGCGATGGCGCGCGTGCGAGCGGCGGCAGCGCCTCCGGCTTGAGTGAGGCGGTGCGTCGCCTGGAAGTGCAGCTCGGTGTCAGGCTGTTCAACCGCACGACGCGCAGCGTTGTCCCGACCGAGGCGGGCCTCAGCCTGCTGGAGCGGCTTGGCCCTGCGCTGTCGGAGGTGGAGGCGGCGCTGGACGTGGTGAACGGCTTTCGCGACAGGCCGGCGGGCTCGCTGCGTCTCAATGTGCCGGTCAGCGCCGCGCGGTTGATCTTGCCCGATATCGTGCCGGGTTTCCTCGCCGCCTATCCCGGCATCCGCCTGGAAGTGATCGCCGATGAGAACTTTGTCGATGTGCTGGCGGCCGGGTGTGACGCTGGCATCCGCTATGACGAGCGGCTGGAGCAGGACATGATCGCGGTGCCGATCGGACCGCGCGTGCAGCGCTTCGCCACCGCCGCCAGCCCTGCCTATCTTGCTCGCCATGGGCGACCGCAACACCCGAGCGACCTGCTTGGCCACTCTTGCGTGCGCGGGCGCTTTGCCAGCGGTGCGATGCTGCCCTGGGAGTTCGAGCGCGACGGTGAGGTGGTGCGGGTCGATCCGACAGGGCCGCTGATCGTGCGCATCGGCGGCGCGACCGATCTTGCCGTCGATACGGCCATCGCGGGCACCGGCATCATCGGCCTCTTCGAGGGCTGGCTTCGCCCTTACTTCGAAAGCGGCGCGCTTGAGCCCATTCTCGAACCGTGGTGGCCGAGTTTTCCCGGACCGTTCCTCTATTATCCCGGCCGGCGCCTGGTTCCGGCCCCGCTGCGGGCGTTCATCGACTATATCAAGGGCGGCAAGGCCTGACCTGTTTTGGTTGTGTGCGTCAAGTTCTGCAAAATGGGCGATCATGAAGCTGGTCATGCGGCTTGGCGTAGAGCGAGCTTCTTGTGCTCGCGC